>JABZGZ010000016.1 GCA_015259105.1 Atopobium sp.
GCATAGTCGCTCCTCGGTTTGTGGCGCCGCAATCGACGCTTGAATGGCGCCGAAATCGGCGCAAGTTATCTACGCTGATAATACTTCAGTTTTGTCAAAAAAGTAACCGCGGACAGCGCTGTTACGCGCATATCCGCGGTCTTTTCTGGCGAGAAACCCGGCGCACTTGCGGCTCGCCCTGGACCCGCCCCGCACCGCGCCGCCCGGCGCGCCGTCAGCGCTTACTTGCTGTCAGCGCTCTTGAACTGGTCGAGAGCCCAAGCGTACGCAGTTGGAGCAACCCTGGACCAGTACTTCCAGTTGTGGTTGTCACCGGAGTCGCGCTGGTAGTCAACGTTGATACCAGCATTCTTGAGCTGCTCAACAAAGGCGTCCACGTCAGCAACAGGCACTACGCCGTCGTCTGATGTTGTTGCAACAAAGAACGAAACCTGACTTGGATCAACCTCACCAAGATATTGAGTTGGGAACAGCTTCTTGTACAGATCCCAAGACCAGCTGGTGGTTCCGTCGCTAAAGGCGTGCTGAGACGTGTAAATAAAGTTGTCGTCAGCAAGCGTTGTCCAAACAGAAGGCGAGAGCAAAATGCCCTTGCTAAAGTAATCGGAGTGGTGCAAAACAAATCGCGCCGCACCATAACCGCCCATAGAAATGCCACCGATTGCGTGATCTTTGCGATCTTTTGACACGCGATACGTGCTCTCAATGTAAGGTACCAGGTCGTTCATGATGGCGGATTCCATTTTGAGGCCGCGATCAGCGGAGTCAATGTAGAAGCTGTTAAAGCCATCGACAAAGACTACGATAGCTCCCTGACCAGCGGTTTGAATGGCCTCGTCAAGCATGGCGGATGAATCAAAACGCTCCAGCAAATTGCGGTGATTGCCGTACAGTCCATGCAGCATGTAAATAACAGGATAGGTCTTATCGGGATTGGACTCGTAGTCTGCAGGCAGGTAGACGTCATAGTTCCAGTCTAAGCCAAGGGTTGGCGAGTAGAACGATGTTGCCTTAACCGTTCCCTTAGGTGCCTCTTCTTTCTGATCCTTCTGAGCTTCAGACTGAGCGGTTGAGCTGCCCTGAGTGTTCTCAGAAGCGGCTGGCGAGCATCCGTAGAATGGAATCACCAGCAAAAGCGCCGCAAACAGGGCAAGAGCGGTGCTCAGTACTATATGATTTTTGAGTCGGGTTTTAAGCTGGCCGCCCAGCAACGCAAAGTTCCGGTGCAAACGTGCGACAAAATCTGTGTCACGCATCATTTCCTCCTGACGCTGTAGCTTTGACCTTGGTGTAAACATACGAGCCGGCCAGCACTTCTCGCCCCATAAAATAAAAAATCGAAACAAAATGCATCGCACAGCAGGCCAAGTGGTTGTTCTTGTGCTGTGGACGGCTTTTCAATGTGGAGAAACCCGTCAAATTTGAACGAATTGTTGCATTCGTGAAGCAACAAAAATTCCCGCGTACAACAGCTAAAGAGTGGAGTATACTTTTAAGGCTTTTCCACAGAGCCCCGTAATCTCTGACAAGAAAAAGCATCGATGACCCGTCCAGGGGTTATCAACTCGTAATTCGTAGGAGGAGTCAAGTGAAGAAGTCGACTCAGTTCGCCAAGGCTGGCGAAGTCGAGCGCAAGTGGGTGCTCATCGACGCTGAGGGCGCAACGCTCGGTCGTCTGGCTACAAAGGCTGCCATGATTCTTCGTGGCAAGAACAAGCCACAGTACACCCCAAACGCTGA
The DNA here is from genome assembly GCA_015259105.1 of Atopobium sp. Taxonomy (GTDB): domain Bacteria; phylum Actinomycetota; class Coriobacteriia; order Coriobacteriales; family Atopobiaceae; genus Lancefieldella. Next base: position 1,741 of record JABZGZ010000016.1, read on the forward strand.
TACTGGTGACTTTGTTGTCATCATCAATGCAGACAAGGTTGTCCTTACTGGTGTTAAGGCTGACCACAAGGAGTATTGGCGTCACTCCGGCTACCTTGGTGGCTTGAAGATCACTTCCTTCAAGGAAGAGATGGAGAAGCACCCAGAGCGTGTTGTTGAGCACGCAGTCAAGGGCATGCTTCCTAAGACCACTCTTGGTCGCAAGCAGGGTATGAAGCTTAAGGTTTACGCCGGCGCTGAGCACCCACATGCTGCACAGAATCCCGTCAAGATTGAGCTGGAGGGCTAAACGATGGCAGATAACACCGCTGTTTACACCGGCACCGGCCGTCGTAAAGAGGCCGTCGCTCGTGTTCGTCTTGTTCCTGGAACTGGTAAGGTTACCGTTAACGGCCGCGAGGCAGTCCAGTATTTTGGTCGCCAGCAGCTCGTAGACAACGCAACCGCACCTCTCCGCATTACCGATACTCTTGGTCGTTTTGACGTCCTCGCAAACTGCGATGGCGGCGGCATCAACGGCCAGTCCGGCGCTCTTCGCCTGGGCATTGCTCGCGCTCTTCTCGAGGCTGGCGAGTATCGTGATGACCTTAAGAAGGCTGGCTACCTCACCCGCGATTCTCGTGCGGTCGAGCGTAAGAAGTACGGTCTGAAGAAGGCTCGTAAGCGTCCTCAGTTCTCCAAGCGCTAAGGCCGCTGGACCCAAAAAAGTCCTCACAAAGAGACCTGTTGTATATCGGCAGGTCTCTTTTTTGTATACTTTTAAATGGTTGCATTTTGCATATTTGCGCAACCGCTTCAGTCCGCACGTTCTTCTCGCCATCTGGCGAGAAGCCCCACCTGTCGAGTAGTTCGCTGGCGCTTCGCGCGCACGTTGCTCTCCACCCGACAACACTACATTCGCAGCTAGGAGACGCTTATGAAGTACTTTGGAACCGACGGCTTTAGAGGCCGTGCAAACGAGGGTCTGAACGTCGATCATGCATACAAAATTGGCCGCTTTATTGGCTGGTATTACGGAGCAAAGCAGTCGCGCAAGGCTCGCATCATTATTGGTAAGGATACCCGCAGGTCAAGCTATATGTTTGAGTCTGCACTTGTCTCGGGCCTGGTTGCTTCTGGCGCTGACGCGTACATGCTGCACGTTATTCCTACGCCTGGCGTCAGCTACGAGGTAGTAGACGGTGGCTTTGACTGCGGTGTCATGATTACCGCATCTCACAATCCGTTTACCGATAACGGCATCAAGCTGGTCAACAAAGAGGGCTACAAGATGGACGAGGACGTCCTTGAACAGGTAGAGGCCTATATTGACGGCGAGTTTGACGTACCTCTGGCAACCGGTGACGCCATTGGCTGCACGGTTGATTACATGCAGGGCCGCAACCGCTACATCTCTAGCCTTATTGCAAGCTGCGGCTTTAGTCTGCAGGGCCTGAAGATTGGTTTGGATTGCGCTAACGGTGCAGCTTCTAGTGTTGCTCGCCCTGTTTTTGACGCTCTGGGCGCCGAGACTCACGTTATCAACAACGCTCCAAACGGCCTGAACATCAACGTTGATTGCGGCTCCACTCACATTGACCAGCTACAGCGCTTTGTGGTTCAGAACGGCCTTGACGTGGGCTTTGCCTACGACGGCGACGCTGACCGCTGCCTGGCAGTCGACGAGCGCGGCCATGTAGTTGACGGAGACTTGATTCTCTACGTCTGCGGCACCTACCTCAACAAGTATGGTCGCCTGGCTAAGCAGACCGTAGTCACTACTGTCATGAGCAACTTTGGCCTGTTCAAGGCATTTGACGACGCTGGCCTCTCTTACGAGAAGACCAACGTGGGCGATAAGTACGTCTACGCTTGCATGAACGAGAACGAGTACAGCCTGGGTGGCGAGCAGAGCGGTCACATCATCTTTGGCGATCTTGCTAAGACCGGTGACGGCATTCTGACCAGCCTCCGTATTATGGAGGTCTTACGAGCAGAGCGCGAGAAACTCTCTGAGCTTACTCGTCCCGTTACACTATATCCACAGCAGTTGGTTAACGTCCGCGTTACTGACAAAGAAGCTGCTATGCAGTCTCCTAAGGTCAACGATGCAGTTGCAGCTGCCGAGAAGTTCCTTGAGGGCAATGGTCGCGTGTTGGTCCGCGCTTCCGGAACAGAGCCTCTGGTGCGCGTTCTTGCAGAAGCTCCAACCGATGAGCTCTGCCAGCAGGCAAATCAGATTGTGCTCGATGCACTCGAGGAGTATAGGCTCAGCGCTTAAGCGCAGATAGATCCAGGGGATACGATGGCACTGGCAGGAATAGGTGTAGATATGCTTGAGATTGCCCGCATGCAGCAGGCAATTGAGAGGCGCCCTCACTTTATTCGCCGTATGTTCACCGATGCCGAGCGTGCATATTGTGAGCGCACTGCTCGTCCTGCGGAGCACTATGCTGCCCGCTTTGCAGCAAGAGAAGCCGTGCTCAAAGCCTTAGGAACGGGTTTCTCGTCTGGTATTGGTTTTCAGGATGTTTCTGTTGAGAGAGATCAGTTGGGTAGGCCACAGGCTCGTCTAGCGGGCAAGGCTGCACAGATTGCGGCTGAGCAGGGCGTGCAGGAGATTGCGCTTTCTATCTCGTACACCAGAGATGTTGCGGTAGCCAATGCGGTTGCGGTAACCAACGCTGTAAAACCTAAGGTAGATCAAAAGGAAGATGCTGCCCAAGAGCTGGCACGTTCGTTCAAAGAAGCTCGTTCTGTGTTGGATGAGCTTGAGCGCGTGCAAGAACCTATAATTGAGACAACCTTTGATGATGTTGTTAAATCCGAGGAGTAAGTTATGCAGCCGGTACTAAATGTTGAGGACATCAAGCGTGTAGAGATTGCGCTGACACGCGTGGGCGTGAGCGTTTCCGAGCTCATGCACCGTGCAGGTTACGCTGCTGCTCAAGAGGCCCTTGGCATGGGAGGGGACATCTCTAACGTTGTCATCCTCGTAGGTCTTGGCAATAACGGTGGAGATGGCTGGGTGGCAGCAGAAGCGCTGCGCTCTAGAAACTGCAACGTTAAGGTAGTCACTCCGCTTGAGCCCGATCAGATTTCCGGCGATCTTGCACGTCAGATGGCGCAGCGCGCCGTTCGCGCGGGAGTTTCCGTGCTTGTTGGTCCTTCTCGCCAGGAGTTGATTGACCTGCTGGCAACGGCTGACGTGGTGCTCGACTGTATGCTGGGCACCGGCTTCCATGGCAAGGTTCGCGCTCCGTTTGATATTTGGATTGAGTGCCTCAATCAGTCCGGCGCCCGCGTGCTTTCTGTTGACGTTCCAAGTGGTCTTTCTGCGCAGAAGGGCCAGGTAGAAAGCGCGTGTGTTGTTGCCGACGTCACCGTTACCATGATTGCGCTCAAGCCCGGTCTTATTGCAGACGCTGGCCGCGACGTCTGTGGCTCCATTGTTGTGGCGCCTCTGGCTGAGCAAACCGAGCGCCTGGTTGTTGAGGCAGATCCTGTTGCCTGGCGCGTTGACCTGGAAGATTATCTGGCTTCTGTTCCTGCCCAGCTCAACGACTGCGATAAGTACTCTCGTGGCTCCGTACTGGTGGTTGGTGGCTCAAGCCGCTTCCCTGGAGCTGCTGTTTTTGCTGCTAAGGCAGCTGCTCGCGCGGGTGCTGGCTACGTCACGCTGGCAGTTCCCGAGGCCATTGTCAGCTGCGTTCAGATGATGCTGCCAGAGGTCCCTGTTATTGGCCTCCCGTGCGACGCTGAGGGCGTGTTTACCGAGGAAGCAGCTCCACTGGTGCTGCAGCTTGCCGCTATGCGTACGGTTACGCTGGTTGGCCCTGGCATGCGCGTTTCTGGCGGAACCGTTAAGGTTACCTCTGCACTTCTTGACTCTGAGCTGCCCGTTATTGTTGACGCTGACGCGCTCAACTGCATTGCTCGCCTCACCAATAACAACCTTCCAGATTTCCCTGAGCTTACTCGTCGTACCGCTCCGCTCATCATGACGCCGCATCGTCGCGAGCTTGGTCGCCTGGTCAACCAGGTAGACAATCCTCCTGCAAGCCTGGTGGCTCAGCTTGAGGCTGCTCGCAAGATTGTGTGGGCAGATGGTGGCTCTGAGCTGGTCATTGTTGCTAAGGGCACCGCTACTGGTTGCGTTGGCGTCCAGAAGGCCGTGCTGCCAAAGCCTGGTCCTGTTACGCTGGCAACCGCTGGCTCTGGCGACGTTCTTGCTGGTACCATTGCTGGCCGCCTGGCTCAGGTTGCTGGCCAAGTTGATGACCTGCCAACCTTCTGCTCGCTTGCCTGTGAGGTTCACGCATACGCAGGTCAGCTAGCTGCCGAGAAGTTCGGTGTACGCGGAGCTATGGCTGGAGACATCTGCGACGTTATTGGCCTTGCTTCCGATGCGCTTGAGGAGCAGATTGCATTCCCTATGGCAGACTTTGAAGAAGCTGCGGAGTAGGTGAGCCTGATGTCGGCATATCCCCAGGATAGATGGGCTTGGATAGAGATTGATCTTTCTGCCGTCCGCCACAACGTAAAGGCGTTTAAGGCCCAGCTTAACCGTGGCGTCAAGATGATGTGCGTGGTTAAGGCTGACGCATACGGCCATGGCGCTGCTCAGTGTGCTAAAGCCATGCAGTCTGTGGGCGCCGACCAGTTTGCTGTTGCAACGGTTGACGAGGGTGTTGAGCTGCGTTGCTCTGGCATCGATAATCCTATTCTGGTGCTTTCCGAGCCTCCAGTTACCTCCATTCCAGACCTCGTGCGCTTTGACATCATGCCTTCTGTTTACACGGTTGACTTCGCGCTTGCCTACGGCGAGGCTGCTGCCGCAGCTAACAAGGTTGGTCGCTATCACCTGGCCATTGACACCGGCATGACCCGCATTGGCGTCAGGCGAGAAGATCTTCTTGAGGTGCGTGGCTCTATCGATTTCCACAGGGGTCTTGAATGTGCTGGCACGTTTACGCATTTTGCTACGGCCGACGTGCTCGACAACTGGGATTTTGACCTGCAGGTTAATCGCTTTATTGAAGCGGTTACCGCGCTCAAAAACGCAGGCTATGAGCTGGGCTTGGTTCACGCTGATAATACCCCTGGTACCATCCTGCATAAAGATATCCAGTTTGATATGGTCCGCGTGGGCATTGGTCTGTACGGACTTCACCCAAGTAAGCTCACCATTCCCCGCATTGACCTGCAGCCCGTTATGAGCGTGCGCGGTCGTGTGACGCGCGTGGTGTATCCAGCTGTTGGAGACGGCGTTGGCTACGGCATGACGTGGCGCGTTCCTCGCAATAACATCCAGGTAGCTACGGTGCCTATCGGCTACGCCGATGGTCTTGCACGCAGCCTTTCTAACCGCATGGACGTTTTGACGCGCGGAGATCGTGTCCGCCAGGTGGGCAATATTTGCATGGATCAGTTTATGATTGCCGTTGATACCGCAGGTACACACGCTAATAAGCCCGCGCAAGAGATTCGCTACGGTGACGTGGTTACTCTCATTGGCAAAGATGGCGATCAAGAAATCACTGCAGATGAGATGGCTGATCTTCGCGAGACTATCAACTATGAGGTAGTTTGCAACTTTGGCGCGCGCCTCGATAAGGTGTACATCTAATGGCAGCTACTCCTACTTCTCCTAAAAATGCTTTAGGAAGAAAACGCATGTCAAACGCAGAATATGCGAAAATAGCATATTCTAAACAGGCAGGTAAAACGCTTGATGAGATTCGTGAGCAGATAGCTGATTGCAAGAAGTGTCCGCTTTGGGAAACGCGCACCAACATTGTGTTTGGTGGTCCAAATCCCACGGCCCGCATCATGATTGTGGGAGAAGCTCCTGGTAAAAACGAGGATCTAAGTGGTCAACCTTTCGTGGGCGTATCGGGCAAAAAACTTGATGCACTGTTAGAAGAAGTTGGCCTTTCTCGCCATGATGTTTTTATCTCTAACGTGGTCAAATGCCGACCACCTTCAAACAGAAATCCCAAGGTAGCTGAGGTGGAGGAGTGCTCCCCGTACCTTCGCGACCAGATTCGTGCTATTAAGCCGGACGTTATTGTCTGCCTGGGTAATTTTGCAACGCAGTTTGTCATGCATACCGATAAGGGCGTGACGGAGCTACGCGGTAAGTTTTACCAGATAGGCGCCTTTAGCGTGCTACCTACTATGCATCCCGCATCAACTATTTACCGCAAGGAGTGGGCGCAGTTCCTCAAAGATGACCTGCGACTTCTTGCTGATTGGCTTGAGGAACACCCTCGAGGAGGCTCTTGTGACTAACCTTTCTACCAGCGCAAATAATACTGCCGTAAACAACGCTGCAACAAACGACACTGCGGCAAACAACACCGGCACAAACAACCTGCCAGAAAAAACCGCAGCTGACACGTATGTCTCTACTACCACCGAGCAAACTATTGCTCTTGGTCAGATTCTGGGCAAACTTCTGCAAGCGGGAGACGTACTGGTGCTCACGGGAGACCTGGGCGCAGGAAAGACGCAGTTCACTAAAGGTATTGCAGCCGGCATGGGCGTCACGGATGACGTGACCAGCCCAACGTTCACCATCGAGATGGTTTACGAGGGCACAACCATGCCGCTCTACCACTTTGACCTGTATCGCTTGAACGATCCCGACCAGCTTGAAGATACCGGCCTGTACGATGCACTTGAGTCTGATGGTCCAACTATCATCGAGTGGGGAGAGCAATTTGCAGAGCAGATTGGCGAGAGAACCCTTGATGTGTATGTTTCTAGGCTATCTGAGGAAGAGCTGGGATCTGACGACGCTGAGCCTCGTCGTGAGGTTCGTTTTATCCCGCAGAATGCTCGCGGAGAAGAAATTATTCAGTCGCTGTAATTGCTGTATCAAAAACGTTTTTATAGCCCAGTTATAGATATTTTAAGAATATCTATAACTGGGTGTTTTGGCAGTATACCTGCGATTTCTTTTCATATATACTTACTAAACCGTTGAAACATGTTCAAAAAAAGAAAAAATAATTGTTTATCTTGAAACATACGAGTTAAGGAATATGAAATGTCAAAGTATTTGCGCAACAACGTAAAGCTGCTCGCAATTGCAGGCATTATGGCAAGTGTGCTGGTTTTCTCGCCAGTGCTTTCTTCTCTTGCCCTTGCTGAGGGTACTGAGGTAGCTGAGGCAAGCGCCACAACTGAGGCCACCGCCTCGACCGAGGCGGCTGCCGCTACGACCGAAGCGACTGCTACAACTGAGACGACCACTGCTGCCTCAATAGATGATGATAGTGACGCAGAGGCAGTTGGATCTTATATGGGCGCCGATGGCATAATGCGTGAAATCCACGTTTCAGTCTCAACAGATGGCGGAACTTATAACGGAAAAGATTATATTCCACCAACTATTTCAGATGATTTTAAGAGTGTTTCTTTTAGCAGCAATGTTCAGCGTGAGGGATACACACTGGTAGGTTTTTCAACAGGTTATTTTTCGCAAGAGGAAGTGAACAATGCAACACCAGATATGTCGAAACCATATACTATCGATGAGAGTGGCAATGTTCATATGAATTTGGATGATATTGTTGCCTGGAGCATTACCGACAATATTGATACAAACACTATTACGATTCGCTATCATCTAACTACCTTATGGGCACCAAATCCTGAGCCAGAGCCAGAGCCAGAGCCTCAGCCAGAACCAGAGCCAGCGCCTGCACCAGTTGCACCTGCGTCCGATTCAGTCCAGCAGTCACTACCAAGGCGCGAGAAAAGCGTTCTGCCTAACACCGGTGACGCAAGCTCTGTAGCAGGCGTTGTTGCAGCAGCTGGTACTGTACTGACCGCCTTTGGCCTCCGCAAGAAAATGCAGCAGTAAATAGTCGCTTCCTAGTAGAAATAAATCCCCATGTCTAAGTATTTTTACAACAAAACAAAGCTTCTTATTCTTTCTGGTGTTCTTGCAGGAGCATTGGTTTTCTCGCCAGCACTTTCTTCTCTTGTGCTTGCTGAAGGTACGCAGGTAACAGAAGCAACTGCCGCAGCTGAGGCAACCGTCTCGACTGAGTCGTCTGCGGCGACCGAAGCGACCACCGCAGTTGAGACAACCGCGGTGACTGAAGCAGCCACCGCAGCTGAGACGACTGCTACAACCGAAGCAACTACTTCAGCCGAAGCTGCTGCCAGCACCACTTCAACAGATGACAATGGTGCAACTATTGTTCGTTTTTATGATCCTGAAGTTGGTTGGAATACTAGAATTAACCTTGTTGTCGGTGCAAACGGCACTCAATACAATGGAAATAACTATATTCCTGCAACGATTTCAGACGACCATAAGAGCTTCACTTTTGATGGAAATATTCAGCGTGAAGGTTACATATTGGTAGGCTATTCGTCAGAATTGCTTTCAAATGATCAAAGGGATAATGCAACTTCCGACCAGTCGATGCCTTACACCGTTGATGCTAATGGATTTGTTCACGTGAATTTTGCTGATATTACCTCGTGGTCCGTTACCGATGACCTGCGTGATGACACTACAACTTACTATTACTTTTTTGCTCCTCTTTGGGCGCCAAATCCTGAACCAGAGCCAGAACCAGAGCCTCAGCCAGAACCAGAGCCTACTCCAGTTGTGCCTGCCTCTGATGCATCCCAGCAGCCAGCACCAAGGCGCGAGAAGAGCGCTCTACCTAACACGGGTGATGCAAGCTCTGTAGCAGGCGTCGTTGCAGTAGCAGGTGCCGCACTGACCGCCTTTGGTCTCCGCAAGAAAATGCAGCAGTAAGCTGCAAGAGCTAATAAGTAACAAATACGCCTCTAGAAATAAGATTTTTGAACTGCCTCCTATTTCTTGGACACGAGAAATAGGAGGCAGTTCAAAACACACCTAAGTCAGATAATCTGTCAAAAAGACGTATACATTACGCTGAAAATACCTCAATCATGCAGATTATCTTCATTAGGTGTGTAAAATGCCCGCAATTGAGCAGAATATCTGACTTAGGTGTGTTCCTTAGGTGCGGAATTTACCTATAGTTAAATCTTTTATATAACGCTATTCATTTTCTAGCATATTAGGTTAAGTTTATGCATAGAAATGTATATCAAGCGGTGCAACCGCCTAGCTTCCTGGCTATCTTGATTAGGAACATGTCAATTCTTTAGCAAAACCTACCAAAGCTGCTGCAAGACAGAAAAAGCCCCCACGTCAAACGACATAGGGGCCAAAAAGAAATGCGATGCTTACGCGGTGCTTGCACGTGTACTTACGTGGTGCTTACGCAGCGCGTACTTGCACTTACTTGCGGTTGCAAACCTCTGCAGCAACCTTTGCGCCAAGAGCAACGTTGTTGAAGACCAGTTGAATGTTGGACTCAAGGGAGTTGTTACCGGTGATCTCAGCAACCTTTGCCAGCAAGAATGGTGTGGACTCCTTGCCGTGGATACCGTTAGCCTCTGCCTCTGCAAGGGCCTTCTCGATAGCTGCGTCGATGGTGTCCTTATCCATTGCATACTGCTCAGGAATTGGGTTAGTGACCAGAAGGCCGCTGTTCATGCCAATCTGCTGCTGGGTAGTGAAGATCTCTGCCAGCTCAGCAGGGGAGTCAACACGGTAGTCAACGCTAAAGCCGCTCTTGCGGGTGTAGAACGCAGGAAGCTCCTCGGTCTGGTAACCAAGTACTGGAACGCCCTTGGTCTCCAGGTACTCAAGGGTAAGGCCAAGGTCAAGAATGGACTTTGCACCAGCGCAAATGACCATAACAGGAGTCTGTGCAAGCTCCTCGAGGTCAGCGGAGATGTCCATGGTGGTCTCGGCGCCACGGTGAACGCCACCAATGCCGCCGGTTGCAAAGACGTCGATGCCTGCCATGTGAGCAATCATCATGGTAGTAGTGACGGTAGTTGCACCGTCCTTCTTCTCAGCGATGATAACAGGGAGGTCACGGCGGCTAACCTTAGCAACCTCGCGACCCTTCTTGCCCAGGTAGTCAATCTCGTCAGCGGAAAGACCGGCACGCATCTGGCCGTTAATAATTGCGATAGTTGCAGGAATTGCACCGTTGTCACGGATAATCTGTTCAACCTTCAGAGCGGTCTCGACGTTCTGTGGGTAAGGCATACCGTGAGAAATGATGGTGGACTCCAGAGCTACAACAGGCTTGTTCTGCTCAAGAGCCTCTTTGACCTCGTCAGATACAACGAGAAAATCCTTCAGGTTTGACATATATACTCCAATCGTAAACGACTAATGGAACCGAAAGTAGTGCCGCGCAGACGCGCTGTGCCGTGCAGATACGCTGTACCGTGCAGACGCGTTGTGCCGTGCAGACGCGCTAAAGACCTGCGCGCTTGATGACCTCTTCAACGTTGAGTTCACCGTTGATGGTGTCCTCACCCTCAATGGCCATGCTGGAAGCAGCCATGCCTATCAGGCCGGTCTGCTCAAGCGTCATGCCCTGAGTATACGCCCAGGTAATTCCTGCCATCATGGCATCGCCCGCACCGGTCATGTTGACCAGCTTTGCAGGAAGCAGTGGCAAGCGGACGGTCTTCTCGTGATCAGCACAAAGAAGGCCCTTCTCGCCAAGAGAGATAAACACGCGCTTCAGTCCTGTTGCAAGCAGCTCATGAGCCGCGGCTTCAAGGGAGGTATCGTCGGTGATCTTGATGCCCGAGAGCATCTCGGCCTCAAGGTGATTTGGCTTGAGCGTGTGAATCCTGCCCAAGACCCTCTTGAGCTTCTGTGCCTTGATGGAAGAAACGGGATCGCAGAAGATGGGGCAGGTCACGTTCTTGGCAATGAACTCGATGGTCTGCTGAGGCAGGTTGGTATCAATCACGCAAGCTGCGGCGTGCTGGATAACATCCAGGCGCTCCTCGATGCGCTCGGGGGTGACATACTCGTAAATCTGCATGTCATTGATGGCTTCCTGCATCTCACCGTGCTCGTCCATGATGAAGAGGTAGGTGGAAGTGGAAGCGCCCGGCACGGTAATGGAAGCGTCGATGTCAATGCCGCAGTCCAGACAGCCCTCCTTGAGCTCGCGAGCACGATAGTCCTCGCCAAAAGCGGTGAGCAGACGAACGTCGCTGTCGAGAAGAGCCAGGTTGTGGGCAACATTTCTGCCAACACCACCAAAGGACATGGTAACTTTGCCAGGGTTGGAATCTCCCGCTACAAGGGAAGCGCTTGGACGGCCAGCAATATCCATGTTGGCGGCACCAATCACAATAAAGTAGGGACGCTCGCTCAAAATGTAGCGGCGGCCCAAAATTGCGCCCTTTGCGGTAAGGTTGGAGATGTGAACCGAAACAGAAGAACGCGAGATACCTGCACGCTCTGCAATTTCCTTCTGAGTAATGGAAGGCTGCTCTTTAATCCAGTTGAAAATCATCTGTTCTCGATTGGTGAGCATCAGGCCTCCTAGCAGCAAAAATAGAATCCGACTAAACAGGTGCTTATATAAAACTTCTAAACAGGTGCTTATCTTATTTAAGCTAGTGCTTAAATCTTGCTTTGGACAACGATAAGACAGCAGCTAGAGTCTGTAAAGAATGAATTCATTAAATTTTTCCCTGGTGAGCTCAAAGAATTCCTCGCCATGTTGGTTTTACCTGCTTGATTTTTCTAAGCATTTGCTGCGTACCGTTTACAGAATTTTAGTATCTGCAAACGGTTGTATCGTGAAAATCTCTCTAAATTGGGCGTCGGCGTTATACAACTGTAATAATATATTTAATGAATAGTAATGACTCGTCCACATAAGTTAGTTCGCGCATGTATCGTGCGCAAATGCTTGTTTCGGGCGTTTTAGGAGGTAGCATGCCTAAACGTGTTTTTGTAGTTGTTCTTGATAGTTTTGGCATCGGCGAAGAGCCTGATGCGGCGGCGTACGGAGACGAGGGTAGCAATACCCTTTGTGCATGCGCAACAAGTGGTGTTCTTAATATCCCAAATATGACAAAGCTGGGCCTTCTTAATATTGATGGCGCGCTTGATACCGTGTATGACGTTGATTTGAAGCCAATTGAGTCTCCCGAGGGTGCATACGCTCGTATGCAGGAGAAATCCGCTGGTAAAGACACTACGGTTGGTCACTGGGAGATGGCAGGCGTCATTTCTCCAAAGAAGTTCCCAACCTACCCTGATGGTTTTCCACAGGAGGTCATTGAGGAGTTTGAGCAGAAGACGGGCCGTAAGGTTCTCTGCAATAAGCCTTACTCCGGAACCGATGTTATTAGAGACTTTGGTAAAGAGCACGTAGAGACTGGTGCTCTGATTGTCTATACCTCAGCAGATTCTGTTTTCCAGATTGCTGCTCATGAGGACGTGGTAAGTCCCGAGAAACTCTATGAATATTGCCGCATTGCGCGCGAGATTCTGCAGGGTGAGCACGGTGTTGCTCGCGTTATTGCTCGTCCTTTTGAGGGGGAGTGGCCATACCAGCGCACTTCTCGCCGTCATGACTTCTCGCTTGAGCCAACAGGTCTAACTATGCTTGATCGCCTTAAAGAGAACGGCTTAGACGTTCTTTCTATTGGCAAGATTTATGACATCTTTGCTCACAGTGGCATGACTGAGTTTGAGTTCACTACCTGCAACGCAGACGGAATTCAGAAGACTATTGAGGCTACCAGCAAAGACTTCAACGGTCTGTGCTTCACCAACCTTGTTGATACCGACATGATTTACGGTCACCGTAACGACCCTGTGGGATACTCCAACGCTCTTTCTTATTTTGACGAGCGCATTCCTCAAATTATTGAGGGCCTTCGTGAGGATGACCTGTTCATTATCACCGCAGATCATGGCTGTGACCCGGTAACACCATCTACTGATCACTCTCGTGAGTACGTGCCACTGCTTATCACGGGTCCAAAGGTCAAGCCAAACACCAACCTTGGTACAACCGCCACATTTGCCGATATGGCCGAGACAATCCTTGATTATTTTGGCGTTGAGCAACTTGGTGTTGGAACTTCTCACCTGTCAGAGATTCTTAAGGAGAACTAATGGCTACTACCCCAACTCCCCATAACGCTGCTGTTGAGGGCCAGATTGCTAAGACCGTCCTCATGCCAGGCGATCCTCTGCGCGCTAAGCTTCTTGCAGACACGTATCTGGAGAACGTTGAGCAGTTCAACACCGTTCGCAACATGTTTGGCTACACCGGCACCTACAAGGGACAGCCAGTCTCCGTTATGGGTTCTGGTATGGGTATGCCTTCCATTGGTATTTATTCTTACGAGCTCTTTAATTTCTACGGAGTTGACAATATTCTCCGCATTGGTAGCGCTGGCGGCCTTGCTCCTGAGGTAAAGCTTAGAGACATTGTTATTGGCATGTCTTCCAGCACTGATTCTAATTATCCATCACAGTACGGAATGCCTGGAACCATTGCACCTACCGCAGACTTTGGCCTGTTGAGCAAGGCTATTGCTGGTGCAGAGAAACTGGGTTATCCCGTTCGCGTTGGTAATATCCTGGCAAGCGACGTGTTCTATACCGTAAACAACTCGCTTCCAAAATGGGCAAGCATGGATGTTCTTGCCGTTGAGATGGAGTCGGCAGCCCTGTATCTCAACGCCATGTACGCCCATAAGCATGCGCTTACGCTGCTAACTATCTCTGATTTGCCTCTTACAGGAGAAGCACTTACTGCTGAAGAGCGTCAGACTAGTTTTACGCAGATGATGGAGGTTGCTCTTTCTGTTGTTGCTTAAGGCATTTGTTGCGTAAAGCATCGCAGATAGGCAGTTTGCCATTGCTGTTTGTTTTGGAACCATGCGGATTTTCCGCTTAAGTTAGGGGAGTTTGGTCAACTTCTCATAAAGATCCAGCGTACAAGCTGGACGTTCCCGCCACATGAGGTAAGGAGAGCACGGAATGAACAAGAACGTTTCTCGTCGTAGTTTTGTGACCGGCGCAACCGGCGTTGGCGCATTTGCAGCACTTGCAGGTCTTGCAGGCTGCAACCAGAAGAAGGACGATGGTGGCCAGAAGGCATCAGGTGAGAAGAAAAAGAAGCTCACCATGGTTACCGATACCGGCGGTGTCAATGACCAGTCCTTTAACCAGTCCGCTTGGGAGGGCATGACCGAGCTCAAGGACAAGAACGGCTGGGATGTCAGCTACCTTGAGTCCAAGCAGGATTCCGATTACGCAACCAACCTTGATAAGGCTGTTGACGCTGAGTCCGACCTTGTTTGGGGCGTTGGCTTTGCTATGGCAGACGCAACTCTTAAGGCTGCTAAGGACAATCCAAACACCCAGTTTGCTATCATCGACAACGGCAACGATTCTCAGGTTTCTAACTTCACGGGCGTTATGTTCCGCGCTCAGGAGCCTTCCTTTGTTGTTGGCTACATTGCTGCTCGCACCACAAAGACTGGCAAGGTTGGCTTTGTTGGCGGCATTTCTTCCGCACTTATCGACCAGTTTGAGTATGGTTACCGCGGCGGTGTTGCTTATGCAAACAAGGAGAAGGGCACCAACGTTGAGATTTCTGCACAGTATGCAGAGTCCTTCTCTGACGCAGCAAAGGGCAAGGCTATTGCTAACTCCATGTACTCCGATGGTTGCGACATTGTCTTCCACGCTGCTGGTGGTGTAGGAACCGGCGTTATTGAGGCAGCTAAGGACGCAAACAAGCTTGCTATCGGCGTTGACCGTGACCAGGCATATCTTGCTCCAGAGAACGTTCTGACCTCCGCTCTTAAGCGCGTCAACGTTGCTATCGTTGAGATTTCCGAGAAGATCCTGAAGGACGGCCAGAAGGGCGGCACTACTGTTTCCCTGGGCGCTTCCGAGGACGCTGTCGGAATTGCTGAGGATCACCACCTCATGGGCGAGGACACCTACAAGGCAGCTACTGACCTTCTCGACAAGATCAAGGCTGGCTCCGTTGTTCCTCCTGCAAGCAAGGACGACCTGGACAAGTTTGTTAAGTCTTTGAGCTAAGCTCTGGCTTAGTTTCTAAGCCTTAGGGTTTCTCGCCAGATGGTTTTGACCTCTGACAGGCCCAAAGGCTGATGAGTTTGGATTTGCTGGTGAGGGGTGCTCTTTGGCGCTCCTCACCTCTCGCAAGTGTGTAAAGGAGGTGGCTCGTGGAAGTCAGTTCGGATTACGCTGTTCAGATGCATGGCATTACCAAAGTTTTTGGATCGTTTAAAGCTCTTGACGCCGTAGACCTTAACGTGCGCAAGCAAACTGTCCACGCCATTTTAGGAGAGAACGGCGCAGGTAAAAGTACGCTCATGAACGTACTGTATGGCCTGTATTCTGCTGATGAGGGCGAGGTTTACCTCAACGGAGAGCGTGTATCCATTTCTGGCCCAAACGATGCTATCGCTCACGGTATTGGTATGGTTCACCAGCACTTTATGTTGGTCGAGAACTTTACTGTTACAGAAAATATTGTTTTGGGCAACGAGGTCACCACGGCCGGTGGCGTCCTTGATCCAAAGCGAGCTCGCGAGAAGGTCCTGGAGATTGTTGAGGAATACGGCTTTGACGTAGACCCTGACGCCAAGATTGAAGACATTTCTGTTGGTATGCAGCAGCGTGTTGAGATTTTGAAGGCCCTGTATCGCGGTGCTGATACGCTGATTCTTGATGAGCCTACGGCAGTACTTACGCCACAGGAGATTGAGAAGCTTATTCAGATCATGCATGACCTGGTAAGCAAAGGTAAAACCATCATTGTTATTACGCACAAGCTTAAAGAGATTATGTCTTCTGCTGACGAGTGCACTATTATTCGTCGCGGTAAGTACATGAGCACCGTTGATGTCTCCAAGACATCCGAGACTGAGCTTGCAACACTTATGGTAGGTAGAAACGTTAACCTGCATGTAGAAAAGAAGCCAGCAACTCCTGGTGAGGTTGTTCTTTCTATTAAGGACCTCCACGTCAGGGACGAGCGTGGCATTGAGCAGGTAAACGGTTTTAATTTGGATATTCGTGCCGGCGAGATTGTTGGTCTTGCAGGTATTGACGGCAACGGCCAGAAAGAACTTGCCGATGCCATAGACGCACTGGTCAAACCTGAGTCGGGCACCATTACCGTTAAAGGTGAAGAGATTCAGGGCACAACCCCTAAAACGGTCATTGACCATGCAGTTGCAACTATTCCTTCAGACCGCCATCGTTGGGGTCTGGTTCTGCCCTTTACCGTTGCCGAGAACATGGTGCTTGAGCGCCACAACGAGGAGACCTTTGGTAAGGGCATTGCGCTTGACCTGGCAAAGATAAAAGAATTCTCTCAGAAGCTTATTGATGAGTTTGATATTCGTCCTGCAGAGTGCGCAGAGCATCAGGCGGTGGGACTTTCCGGCGGCAATCAGCAGAAAGTTATTATTGCCCGTGAGGTTTCTTCCAACCCAGACGTCCTCATTGCCATTCAGCCAACGCGCGGTCTTGACGTTGGTGCTATTGAGTTTGTTCACAAAGCGCTTATTCGCGAGAGGGACCGTGGAGCAGCAATTTTGCTGATTTCCTTTGAGCTGGACGAGATTATGGACGTTGCCGATAAGATGGCAATTATTTACGCCGGCAAGAATGTTGGCGAGTTTGACCAAGGTACTATCACTGAAGAGCAGGCTGGCCTGCTGATGGCAGGAGGTGACGCCGAGTGAGTACGCTTACAAAGATAATGAGAAAACCCATTACGTCAGCAATTGTTGCTATTTTTGTTGGCCTGTTGGTTGCTTCTATTATTTTGGTTGTTGCAGGTTATGATCCTATCAGCTCGTTTGAGGCACTTATTGGCGGCATGGTAGGTAAGCCAAAATACATTTCTAACGTCATTATTAAGGCAACACCTCTGCTCTTTACGGGTATTGCCGTTGCCTTTGCATTCCGCGTTGGTCTCTTTAACATTGGCGCTGAGGGTCAGTACATTGTTGGTACCATCCTGGCCGTTATTGTTGGCTACAGCCTTGACCTTCCTCCTGTGCTGCAGATTCCTGTAGTTGTTTTGGTAGGTACCGCAGGCGGAGCAGGTATTGGCGCCATCATTGGATGGCTTAAAGCCCAGTTTGGCATCAACGAGGTTATTACCAGCATTATGTTTAACTGGATCAGCCTCTACCTCTGCAACTTTGTGGTCTCTCTTCCACAGTTCCACCAGCCAAACTCAACATCTTCGTACCCCATTAATGAGTCCGGTTATACCACGCTGTTCTATGGTATGAAGAATTCCGAGGACGGCGCTGAGGCAATTCGCAATATCCCTGTTATTGGTGACGCTATTATGCGTACCGATGTAAACATTGGTATTTTTGTTGCTATTTTCGCAGCTATCTTCATTGGCTGGCTGCTTATGCGTACCAAGGTTGGTTATGAGATGCGCGCTGTTGGTTTTAACCGCGATGCTGCTCAGTTTACCGGCATCAACGTTAAGAAGAACCTCACACTTTGCATGGCTATTTCTGGTGCACTCTGCGGACTTGCAGGCGCTCTAACCATCACCGGCATTGCTCCTCACAGTATTGCAACGCTGGCAGCATTTGAGAACAACGGCTTTAACGGTCTGTCCGTTGCGTTTATCGCTAACTGTAATCCTGTGGCATGTATTCCTGCATCCTTCCTGTTTGCTGGTCTTCTTTATGGTGGCCAGACTGTTCAGCAGGTTGTTGGTGCACCTTCCGAGATTATCAACATTGTTATTGGTACCATCGTGTTCTTTATGGCTCTGGGCGGCGTTATTCCAATGCTTGCCGACCGTCTTGATCACAAGCGTGCCCAGAAGGCTAAGGAAGAAGAGGCAAAGCTTGCTGCTCAAGTGAGTGATGCGTCCGACCCATCTCAGGAGGAGGCAAACAATGCTCACTAACCTGATTCTTCTTGTTTCCGTTACCCTCATGTACTCGACACCTCTTATTTTTGGTGCTCTGGGCGGCGTTGTCTCCGAGCGCTCCGGTGTTGTCAACATTGGTATTGAGGGCATGATGGGTGTTGGTGCTTTTGCAGGTGTTGCAGGCAGCTACCTCACCGGAAACCCTTGGATTGGCTTCCTTTGTGCAGGTATTGCAGGCGGTCTTATTGCGCTTTTGCACGCCATGGCATCTATTACGTTTAACGCTGACCAGACAGTTTCTGGTGTTGCAATTAACCTGCTGGCACCTGGCATTGCTCTGTTTGCCTGCCGTCTTTTGTTTGATGGCGCTGCAATGTCTCCAGCAGTCACCAAGCTGCCAAAGCTCTTTGGTGAGGGTGCCTTTAACGACACACCTTATTCCAGCTTGAACGTAGACATTACCGTGGTACTTGCATTTTTAACCGCCCTTCTCGTCTGGTTTGTGCTTTACCGTACCAAGTGGGGCCTGCGTATTCGCTCCGTTGGCGAGCATCCACACGCATCTGAGACGCTGGGTATTAGCGTTCGTAAGACTCGCTACCTCTGCGTTATTGTTTCTGGTGTGCTTGCAGGATTTGGTGGCGCTTCTGTAACGCTGGCAATTATTTCTCAGTTCACTCAGACCGCTATTTCTGGTCAGGGCTTTATTGCACTGGCAGCTGTCATCTTTGGTAAGTGGAAGCCTCTGAACACCTACGCAGCTTGCCTGCTCTTTGGCTTTACCCAGGCACTGGCAATTCTGCTTGGTGGCGGTGCAACTCCAATTCCAAGCCAGATCATTGCAATGCTTCCTTACTTCATCACCATCATTACGCTGGTCCTCTTTGTTGGTAAATCCGTTGCGCCTAAGGCCGACGGCGTGCCATACATCAAGGGAAGTCGTGCATAATGGCTGAGGTAGAGGGTTCTTGCCACGTTTCTAACGAGGCTCTTGTTCAGCTTGCTATTGAGGCGCGTAATCACGCCTATGTGCCGTACTCTCACTATGCTGTTGGAGCTGCGCTTTTGTGCTCCGACGGCACCGTGTACGGGGGCGCCAATCTAGAAAACGCTGCGTACACGCCTTCTAACTGCGCCGAACGCACGGCGTTTTTCCGCGCAGTGTTTGAGGGTCGCAGGGATTTTGTGGCCATTGCGGTTGTTGGTGGTCCCGAGGGAGAAGCCCCAACAGCTTGGTGCACTCCTTGTGGCGTATGCAGGCAGGTTATTCGCGAGTGGTGCGATCCTGCGACATTCCGTATTGTGCTGGGCAAGGCAGATGCGGCTCCTCGCGAGTATCTGCTCCAGGACATCTTGCCTATGGGATTTGGTCCCGAGGACCTGGGCGAATCCAGCCCTGCAGGTGCATCGTGCGACGACGCCGTGAAGGGCGCCGACGGTAGTCACGAGCACGGTTGCGCGTGCGGGTGTAGCGAGCACGGCGCGGGCGGCCACGGTTGTGGCTGCGGGTGCAGCGAGCACGGCAAGAGCAACCAGTAAGCTGCGGTATCAAGCAGCCCGTGCTTTCGGGTGCAGATAACCTGGTAGGTTGCATGAAATTGCGAGCCGGTAGAGTTTCTCGCTACCGGCTCTTTTAC
>JABZGZ010000017.1 GCA_015259105.1 Atopobium sp.
GGGGTTAAAGACAGTGCCACCAACGCCGGTGAATGCAAAGCAGAGACCCATAAAGGGGCCAACTCGCTGGTCAAACCAATCGTTGATGAGGGCGGGGACGCACAAGAACATAAGCGCAGGAACGCCAATACCAAGTCCCACCGCGCAGAGATAAAAATGCCAGATTTCTTGAGCGGCTGACATGGTTCCGTATGAGACTGCGCAGATGATAACGCTTGCAGAGAGTACCAGGCGAGTATCGTGCGTTTTATAGAACTTTCCTATAAACGGCAAAGCTACCGTCATAGCAATACAGAGTACCGAGAAGACCGCAGAGAAGGCAACGCGGGGAACGCCAAAGTATTGTGAAACTGGTGTGATAAAGATGCCAAAGCACGTAAGGATAATGGCGCACGGCAAAAACATGATGACAATACAAGTTGCAACGATGGCATATGCATACTTAGTGCCTAGTAAACGTTGTAGCACTGAGGCTCCTCTCTTTTGGCCAGAAATAGTGTAGGCGATGTGCCTTAAAAAGGACACATCGCCTACCGAGTCGCACAAAATTTTTGAAAGGTAACTCAGGGTTTTACGTGCAAAAGATCTTAGCTGTCGGAGCCCCTGCGGTTCTCGCCCTCAAGAGCACGGATTGGACCGATGTCCTGAGTGGTCTCAAGAGCACCAAGGTAGTTACCCTCTTCGTCGCGGACAGCAAAGTAACGGACATAGAGGAACTTATCTCTGACCTCAAACCAGAACTCGGAGGAGTCACTACGACCGCTCCTGAACTCAGTGAGGATGCGACGAACGGCCTCTTGGCTCTTTGGTGGGTGGCAGTCGTAGACGTCGCGGCCAAGGCAGCTCTTAGGACGAGGGAAGGCACGGGTGTCGCCGTGGCTGAAGTAACGAGTCTTGTCATCTGCATCAACAAAGGTAATGTCGAGCGGAATAGTTGCAAAGACAGCCTCAAGCTGAGGAATAGTGAACTCGCCAGTAGAGAGCTTAACCTTGCCGTCAGCAGAAAGTACTTCCTCTTCTGCCTCAGCGCCCTTCTCGTCCAGAGCGGCAGCAGCTTCCATCTCTTTGAGCTTGTCGTTTGCAAGCTCAAGAGGATCTGCGTGCCATGATGGAGGATTGACGCCAAATGCGTGGCCAAACTCGTTCTCTTCAGCAGCAATCTGAGTCCACTGGGTGGCGGTTAGGTGCTCAAGAGAAAGTGGAATGAGGACGTTCTCTTCCTTGGAAGCCATGGACTCAGCGCCCTCAATGGCCTCGTCCAGGTAGTCAGCAACGCCTGCCATAAGGCCTGCATCGTACTGGCCGTATGCGGTTTCAAGTAGAGCTTCTGCACCGTTGACAGCGTTTCTTACCTCATCGTCCTTGCCCCACATAACCTTTGAAGGACCGGTGATATCGTGACGCTCCAGGTGAGGGAAGAGCAGCTCTTCCTTGCGCTTATAGTGAACAAAGACCTCATCAAAGGCGTCCATATCAGCCTTTAGAATTGCTGCAACGCCAGCGCATTCTTCGTTGCTGGAAGACTCGTTAAGGGCGCGAGCGCGCTTAACATCTGGAGCAACGCGGTCGTGGATAAAGGCAAGAATGCGGTCGTTCTCCTGGCGCATGGTCCAAACAGGGTGACCAGGAGTTTCTTCAACAGCACCTGTTGGTGCGCAAGCGACCTTGCCTTCAAAGAGAGCGGCGTGAACGTCGCAGAGCTTCAGGACCTTCTCCATAGGAACGCCACCAGCAATAAGCTCCTGCTCAGCGGTAGAGATCTCAGATCCAGAGACATCTTTGAAGTTACGAGCAAAATCCTCGCGAACAGCCTCGATGTCCTCACCGTCATTGAGGCGCTCAAGGTACTGGGCGATAAGAGCTTTGCGCTCCTCAGGGGTCTGTGCAATAGGTGCATTCTCTGTTGCTGGCTCTGCGGGTTTCTCGTCAGCTGGGGTATCTGCTGCCGCAGGCTCCTCATCGCCAAGAATGGCAAAGCCGTGAGCGTGGAAGATTGCTTTGAGCTCCTCAAGGTCTACGCCTTTGTGGTCGCAGCCTTTAGGGATGGTCATAAAACGACCCATGGTCTGAAGACGGCCTGGCTCGGTGATCTCGGCAAAGCCGTTTTCTGCCATGAGGCCTTTAATGACGGGATACTTAGTGCAAATGTCATAAACGGATTTGCTTAAATCAAGAACCTGTGCCATACGGGCTCCTCTCGGATGGGTTTAGAAAGTCTACTATGGCTTACTTTATACCCAAAGTGTGACAGGACTTCCATATGGCTTTTGTTGTGGTTACAACAAAACAGAAATTATTCTTTAGTTTTAAAAGAGATCAGAATGAGAACCGGTTCCAAAAGATTTCAAGCATCTAGGACCTCCGACATTGCGTCGGAGAATGAGGCATAGTGCTTGTAATTTTCCGGATGCTCTTTCATGTTGGTATATTCATTAAGAGCCTCTATAGTTTGAGCATTAGGAATTTCTCGCTTGATTTCAAAAGGGATTCCCTGCTCACGAACAGTCTGACGAAGAAAAATGGTAATAGCAGTAGTAAGATCCATGCCTAAATCTCTGAGAAGTTCCTGGGCATTCTTTTTAAGCGTTGGATCAAAATTTATATTTGTGCTTACTTTTGCCATAATGACCCGCCTTTCCTGTAATTTTGTTATACAAGATGAAGACGATAAAGTCAACAATCATGTGCGTATTATAGGTATAACACGCACATAATATGGACATGTATTATCAATCAAATAAACGCTACTCTGCGCCCTTTAAGGTAAAAGACAATAGAACCGGGTTGTGGTCCGAGTAAGCAAATTGCGTGTCAATGTTTCTAGCAGTTGCAACAACGTTATCCGAGACAATCCAACCATCAACTGTGGTGGTGTATGTCTTGTCCTTCTCGTATGGAATGTCATCTCCGCGGCAGGTAGGAACGTTGGTAAGGTTGTCTGGGGCCACAACGCTAAAGCCTTCTGGCAAATCAGAGTCTTTAAGTTCTGCTACCCAGTCAGGTACCTGCTGAACAGATGGATAGAGGGTGAGCGAACCTAAAATTGCATGGTTCCAGTCGCCACCCGCAATAACGTAATTACCTTTAGCGCGCTCTTCGGACATGACTTTGGTCAAAAGTGCAAGCTGCTGAGCACGACTGGTACCGCCCTTGTCATAAGCAGACATGTGGCTGTTAATAAGCACCAGCTCATGACCATCGCTTGTGGGATAGCGCGTAATCATAAAGCAGCGGTCTAGGTCAAAGAATTTTGTGGGGAAAGACTCATCAATGGGGTAGGTACGACGAGTTGAGCTAGAAGCAAGTACGTTTGAAAGCGTCAGAATTCCCGAGTTAGAGGTTCCGTGGAACTCTGTGAGTGGATAGGCGAGAAACGCGGTGTGGAAGTTCTGCGCAAAATATGATGCATAGGATCCAAAGCGGCTCTCTGCTTCAGAAACTTGATTCACATGCCAGCTTCTGTCAGATGAAGTATCAATCTCTTGGAAAAGAATAAAGTCAGGAGCTGTACCACCATTCAGAGAAGAAACGGTGTTCAAGGCACCGTTTGTGGTGTAGAGCACGGAGTTTCTGCTGACAGCACGGCCGTGAGTTCCTACGGTGCGTGTGCCATCCTGCATGATGCCTTCATCCATAAAGAAGGTGTAATCAGGGGTGTAAGCACCAAAGCCAATGTTGTAGGTCGAAGCAGTATAGGTTTGGCCTACCTGTACGGTTGTAGTTTCAGGAGAGGCACCTTGATTGGATACGGGAGTATTGTCAGGAATGCGATAGTAATTAAGCTGCAGGTAGAGGGCATATCCACCAAGAACCAGTAAAGCTAGAACAAAAAGCCCGCCTACAAATTTGAAAAGTGGTGCAAGAACCCTTTTTAGAAGGCCAATAATAAACTTAAGGCCAAGAGACAAAACTCTTTTCATGCGAACCTCGTATCAATCAAGTGTCGTATGATTTAAATGATAACTATTATGGATTGAAATTACGTTGAGGAGTTTGTATGTCGCTATCAAGAAATACAACACTAGAGCTTTTCAAACCCTCTGGTATCAGGCGTTTCTCGGCACTTGCTGCTGCAACACCAGGATGTATTTCTTTAACTATTGGAGAGCCGGGAGAAGATACTCCAACCCCTATTTGCAACTTAGTAGACAGAGAACTTGCAGCTGGAAACACTCACTATCCACCTAACATCGGTACTCCTGAGCTTAGAAGCGCTATTGCCGATTGGGAGTCTGCTCGTGGTATGAAGGTCGGTCAAGACGGTATTGTCGTTACCGTGGGAGCTGCGGAAGCCATTTCTGCAACTATGTTGACGCTGATGAATCCAGGCGACGAGGTTATTATTCCTGAACCAGCGTATCTGGTATACAGAACACTCTGCCAGCTTAATCGTGGTGTAGTTGTGCCGCTTGATACCAGCACCAATCATTTCCAGATTGATGCTGAGCAGCTTAAGTCAAAGATTTCAGAGAAGACAAAGCTTATTGTGCTGACTTCTCCCAACAATCCTACGGGATGTGTTTATACAAAAGAGTCGCTTGATGCGGTGGCAGAACTTGCCCGCAAGCACGGCTTTTATGTTTTGTGTGATGACGTTTATAGAGAGCTTGCCTATGTTGAGGACGTTCCACGTTTTGTTGAGCTCTACCCAGATTTGTCTGATCGCTGCATTGTGACAAATAGTTTCTCCAAACCATGGGCAATGACGGGCTGGAGACTTGGCTGGGTTGCTACCTCTGATGAGCTTGCGACAGATATTGGAAAGGTTCACGCCCAGCTAGTGTCTTCTGTTCCTTCATTTTTGCAGCCAGCTGCTCTCTATGCGCTTTCCTACGATGTCACTCCTATGCGCACAAACTATCAAAAGCGCAGGCAGATTGTGCTTTCTGCACTTGAAGACATGAAACTTCCTGTTGAAGAGCCAGAAGGTGCCTTCTATGCATTCCCATCAATCAAGGAATTTGCCCTTGATTCCGAAGTGTTCTGTGAGCGAGCAATCAAAGAGTTTGGTGTAGCACTGGTACCTGGCGTTTTCTTCGGCGCCGAGGGGTACGTGCGTATCAGTTATGCCGCTTCTGACAAGAATCTGACAGAAGGCCTTTCTCGCCTTAAGACTTTTGTTAATACTTTGCGAGAAGAACAAAACTAGCCCAAATACAGAGCTTTCTGTGGTAGGGTTTTACTGTCAATAGAGGAGCGAGCACGATGGGTTCTGGGTTAGTCGGCAGGCAGTGACCCCAGAAGGAGGCGAGGTTCGCCGAACTTGGCAATCAGGCGTGGTTGTCAGGTGGGCTTGTATGAAATACATGCAAGACTGTCCGAGATTTCGGGGGTGCTACTTTGACGGTGTATTGCGCCCCCAATTTGAGGGGGAGCTTTGAGTAAGAAACCGTTTGTTTCTGTAGATGCCCTAGAGGCAATCACAAAGACGTATCCAACGCCATTTCACCTGTATAACAAGGCAGAGATTGTTCGCCGCGCAAAGCTGTTACAAGAGGCTTTTAGCTGGAACGCTGGCTTTAAAGAGTACTTTGCGGTAAAAGCTACGCCAAATCCTTACATTGTGAGATTGCTTGCAGAGCTTGGTTGTGGCTGCGACTGTGCAAATGCCACAGAGCTTACTCTTGCAAAAGCCTGTGGAGTCACCGGTCAAAACATTATGCTCTCGTCAAACGACACTACGGTGCTTGACTTTGCTCGCGCTCATGAGCTGGGAGCCATTATTAACTTAGACGCTGGTGGCGATATGCTTACAACGCTTGAAGAAGCGGTGGGAAGCAACATGCCGCAGGTCATGTGCGCACGCCTTAATCCTGGCGGTGTGTTTGAGTCGCAAAACGGCATTATTGGAAATCCCGATGATGCTAAGTTTGGCATGACAGAAGAGCAGCTTTTCCAGACGTTTGCGTATCTTAAGACCAAAGGCGTGACTGAGTTTGGCCTTCATGCATTCTTGGCTAGTAACGCTCAAGAGGAAGATTACTATCCAAACCTCGCGCGCGTCCTCTTTAAGCTGGCTGTTAAGTTGCACAAAGAACTTGATATTCATATTGGATTTATTGATCTTTCTGGTGGTATTGGTGTGGCGTATAAGCCAGACCAGGTTGAGCCAGACGTCTTGGCTATTGGCCAGGGTGTAAAGCGCGCCTTTGAAGAGGTCTTAGTTCCTGCAGGTATGGGAGACGTTTCTATTTATACCGAGCTTGGACGTTGGCTTTTGGGCCCTGCTGGTGCGCTTGTTACTCGCGTTTTGCACCAAAAAGAGACGTACCGTCACTACCTTGGCGTGGACGCTTGTGCGGCAAATCTTATGCGTCCCGCAATCTACGACGCTTACCACCACATCACCGTTATGGGTAAAGAGGATGTTCCCGCAACTCATACGTACAACGTTGTGGGCGGACTTTGCGAGAATAACGACCAGTTTGCTAAGAATCGCCAGCTTCCAGAGGTGACTGTGGGTGGCCTCTTGTTCATCCATGATACAGGCGCTCATGGTTTCTCGATGGGCTATAACTACAACGGCCGTCTGCGCTCCGCTGAGCTGCTGCTTCTAGAAGACGGATCCGTGCAGCTTATTCGCCGCGCTGAGACAGAAGCCGATTACTTTGCAACGCTTGCATTTGATGGCTCCGATTTTTCTGATCTTGCGCAACAAACAACTATAAATACCACACGTTAGAGGGCGAGAAAAACTATGGACATGAAGAATTTGACTGGTGCAATCACCGCTTTAGTAACCCCATTTGATGCTCAGGGAAATGTTGACTTCGAGGCACTTGAGCGCTTTGTAGACTTCCAGATTGAGCAGGGAATTGACGGTATTCTCGCTCTTGGTACTACCGGCGAGTCCTCAACCATGACAGATGAGGAGGACATCGAGGTAGTTAAGGCAATCCTTTCCAGAGCTCAGGGCAAAGTTCCTGTTATTGGCGGTGCTGGCTCCAACTCTTCCGCTGAGTCTTTGCGCAAAGCGGAGGCTCTAGAGAAGGCGGGTGTTGATGGTCTGCTGCTGATTACTCCTTACTACAACAAGAGTAACGAAGAGGGCATCTACCAGCACTTCTCGTATGTACTCGACCGCGTTGATGTTCCTTGTATTTTGTATAACATTCCTGGTAGAACGGGCTGCTCAATTTCTGAGCGCAATGTTCAGAGGCTTGCAGCACATCCAAATGCATGGGGCATTAAAGAGGCTTCTGGAGACATTGCGTACGCAACAAAGGTTGCCCGTTATCTGAGTGATGACTTTACTATGTGGGCAGGAAATGACGACATGATTGTGCCTTTGCTTTCTCTGGGCGCATCTGGCGTTATTTCTGTTTGGTCTAACCTTGATCCAAAGATGGTTCATGACCTGGTAGTTGCATGGCACCGTGGCGAGGTCTCCCTTGCTCGTGAGCTGCAGCTTCAGTATCTTGACCTGGTTCACGCGCTCTTCTGCGAGGTTAATCCAATTCCTGTCAAAGCCGCTCTGGCTCGTATGGGATTTATGGAAGAAAATTATCGTCTACCTCTGTGGAAGATGACTGATGAGCACGCCGAGGTGCTTGAAAACGCTATGAGAAAGGCTGGTCTTCTTGATGCCTAGTGCAGTAGTAATTGGTACCGGCAAGATGGGAAAGCTCATTGAGCAAACCCTGATTGCTCACGGCTTTGAGGTACTTGGTGCGTTTGGTCACGAGAATATCAATCAGCTGAATACCGTTGAGCAGACGCCTGATGTGGTTGTGGATTTCTCTGGCGTTGCTGCCTTTGAGGCTGTTGTCGGCTTTGTGCGTGAGCGCGGGTGTGCGCTGGTTTCTGGTACCACGGGTTTCTCGCCAGAGCAGCTTTCAGAGCTGAAGCAGCTGGGGGAGAGCGTGCCGGTGATTCATGCGGCAAACTATTCGGTGGGCGTTGCTGTGTTGAGG
Organism: Atopobium sp.; assembly: GCA_015259105.1. GTDB lineage: Bacteria > Actinomycetota > Coriobacteriia > Coriobacteriales > Atopobiaceae > Lancefieldella. The sequence continues at coordinate 7,914 of JABZGZ010000017.1, forward strand.
CGCGCGGTAGCTATGGCTGCTGAGGCGCTTGACGGCTGGGATACCGAGATTGTGGAGACGCATCACAACCAGAAGGTTGACGCTCCATCTGGTACAGCAAAGCTGCTGCTCGCTGCTATTGATCCTGAGGGAACTCGCCCCGTTGTTTCTGGTCGCGAGGGCTTCTGCGGAGCGCGCACCAAGGACGAGATTGGCGTGTTTGCCCTCAGAGGCGGCACGGTGGCTGGCACTCATGAAGTGCATTTCTTTGGACAGGATGAGGAAGTATGTCTGACTCATCGTGCAACGTCTCGTCAGATTTTTGTGAACGGTGCCGTTGCGTGCGCTGAGAAATTGCTTACAAAAGCTCCAGGTTTCTATACCTTTGAAGAGTTGATTTTTGGATAAATACACATGCTGATCTTTGCAGGTCGGCGCCTATTTGATTAAGAAAGGACGCGCATGGACGCCCAGGAAATTATTAATTACATTGCTACGTCAGAGAAGAAGACCCCCATTAAGCTCTACGTCAAAGAGCGCGAGGGTGCTTCTGTGTCGTATGGATCTTCTCGCGTGTATGGTGAGGGCACCTCAAAGGTAGTCTTTGGCGATTGGTCCGAGCTCAAGAGTGTTGTTGAGCAAAATGCAGACGCATTTGAGTATTTTGATATCGAGAATGACCGTCGAAACTCCGGTGTTCCTCTGCTTAACATGAAGGACGTAAACGCACGTATTGAGCCAGGTGCACTGATTCGTGAGCGCGTTGAGATTGGTAACAATGCCGTCATTATGATGGGTGCTGTTATTAATATTGGTGCTGTAATTGGCGAGGGCACCATGATTGATATGGGCGCTGTTCTTGGCGGCCGTGCAACTGTTGGTAAGAACTGCCACATTGGTGCTGGTACTGTTCTTGCTGGTGTTGTTGAGCCTGCATCTGCTACGCCAGTTATTGTTGAGGATAACGTCCTTATTGGCGCAAATGCTGTGGTTATCGAGGGTATTCGCGTTGGAGAAGGTGCTGTTGTTGCAGCAGGTGCTGTGGTAGTTGAGGACGTTCCAGCAAACGCCGTGGTAGCGGGATGTCCTGCACGTGTGATAAAAATGAAGGACCAGAAAACAGAGGGCAAGACAGCTTTGGTTGATGCTCTCCGCACGTTGTAATCGAGGTTACATGCCAGACGGCTCCAAAAAAGCACAGGGTTTTACCACCAACATTTCCTGCGTACATACAGAGAATTGGGCAGAGAAAAAAGAAGATTCTTGGTTTACCTACGAACTTCTCGCCGAAGATCCTAAGACGCATGCACGCGCCGGCATCTTCCATACGCCTCATGGTGATATTCCAACGCCTATTTTTATGCCGGTTGGTACTAAGGCAACCGTTAAAGGTTTGATGACCGATACCGTCCGTGACCTTGGCGCCAAAATTATTCTGGCAAATACGTACCATCTGTCTCAGCGCCCAGGAGATGAGCTGGTTGCACAGATGGGTGGCTTGCATGACTTTATGCAGTGGCATGGACCAATTCTGACGGATTCAGGCGGATTCCAGGTCTTTAGTCACGAGGAGTTCATGAAGCTCTCTGACGAGGGCGTTAAATTCCGTGCAGTAGATTACGACGGCGCATGGTCGTACTGGACGCCAGAAACTAACATGCAGATTGCGCAGAACCTTGGTGCAGACATTGTTATGCAGCTTGATCAGTGCGTAGGCTATCCTGCCGAGCGCAAAAAAGTTGAGCGTGGTGTTGAGCTTTCAAGCGCATGGGCCGAAAGGTGCTTTAAGGCTCATACCCGTCCTGATCAGGCGCTCTTTGGCATTGTTCAGGGCGGCATGCATCTTGATTTGCGCAAGCGCTCCATTGAGCACCTTGAGTCCATTGGTGATTTCCCTGGTCATGGCATTGGTGGCTATTCCGTTGGAGAGCCTCACGAGGTTATGTTTGAGACGTTGGCGCCACTTTGCGCCGATTACATGCCTCGCAATAAGCCTCGTTATCTGATGGGTGTTGGCAATCCATCCACGCTTATCCGCGGTGTTGCTTGTGGCATTGATATGTTTGACTGCGTGCTTCCAACGCGCACCGCACGTATGGGTACCGCGTTTTCCCATGAGGGCCGCATGAACCTCAAGAACGCTAAGTACTTTGCCGACGCGGGTCCTATTGACGCCAAGTGCACCTGTCCGGTTTGCACGGGCGGTTATTCTCGCGCGTACATTAATCACCTGGTCAAACAGCATGAGATGCTAGGCGGACAGCTGCTTTCTATGCACAATATTTACTTCCTGCTTGAGTTGATGCGTCAGGCACGCGAAGCAATTCTTGCAGGTACCTATAGCGATTTTGTTGAAGAGTGGGAAAACTCTAACGGCGTGGTTGATTTCTAAGTTCGCCTGGCGAGAAACCCGTCTTCTTGATAGACCTGCTCAGGTAAGTTTGATTTAAATTTTTTATGACTAGCTCACTAATTTGTGGGCTAGTCATTTTTTGTCCGGTGACACGGGTAGAATGAAAGAGATAAACATTCGCGGGTGCCCAAGGCGCCCCTGGCTGGCTCTGCCGCCACAGAAAAGAGGACATGATGCCCGGCATCGAGAAAAGCACTCGTTGGAGTGTTCTTACACAAGACGTATATCTAGAGTCGTTATTTGAAAAAGAATTGCATGTTACTCCACTTGTTGCTCGTGTATTAGTAGCACGTGGATTTACCGATGTAGCCGCAGCTCAAGAGTTTCTCTCGCCATCCTTGCAAAGGGATTGGCTTAATCCACAGTGTATTCCTGGAATGGCTGAGGTTGCCGCCCACGTTCATAAGGCAATTGTTGAGCATAAAAAGATTGCCGTTTTTGGTGATTTTGATGTTGATGGAATGAGTTCAACGTGTTTGCTTACCCTGGCTTTACGTCGATTGGGAGCAGATGTTTTGCCGTATATTCCGCATCGTTTTGGTGAGGGATACGGACTTTCTAAAGAGGCTCTTGCAAGAGTTTTGCAAGATAGAAAGCCAGATTTAATTATTACGGTAGACAATGGCATTGCTGCTGCTCAAGAGGTTGCTTGGCTTTTGCAGCAGGGAATTGATGTTGTTGTTACCGATCATCATGAGCCCGCAGATCTGGTGCCCCAGGGTGTTCCAGTCACTGATCCAAAGCTTGTTGAAGATTGTCCTTCTAGAGAACTTGCTGGTGCAGGCGTTGCCCTTAAGCTGGTGCAGGTTTTAGGACAGCTTCAAGATCAGCCTCAGCTTTGGCTTGATTACATTGATGTTGCTATGTTGGGCACACTGTCTGACATGATGATGCTCAACAAAGAGAATCGTGCGCTGGTTTCTGAAGGTGTTAAGCGTCTCCAGAAAGGTCTTCGTCCGGGTCTGGTAGCTCTTGCAGCTGTTGCTGGTCAAGATATTGCTCAGATTTCTGCAGATAATCTGCCATTTTCTATTATTCCTCGCCTTAATGCAGCGGGTCGTATGGGTACCACTGATATCGCGCTTGATCTTCTTCTTACAGAAGACGCGGAAGAGGCAACCATTCTTGCTGGCAAGCTAGAAGAGATTAATGCTGAGCGTCGTGCTATTGAGGCAAAACTTACTGATGAGGCTCTTGAGCAGGCAAAAGAAATCTACGACGGTGGTCACGCTATTGTGCTTGCCAAAGAGGGTTGGCATGAGGGCGTTAAGGGCATTGTTGCTTCAAGAATTGTTAATCGCTATCACGTGCCTTGTATTCTGTTCACCATTCAAGACGGTGTTGCCCGTGGTTCTGGTCGCTCAGTTGGCTCTGTTGACTTGTTCCATGCGGTTGAGCAGTGCGCAGATCTTACGGTCCGTTTTGGTGGTCACCAAGGAGCTGTTGGCGTAACGGTAGAAACATCAAAGATTGACGCATTTAGAAAGCGTTTATCAAAGGTTATGGCAGAGCTTCCAGAAGAAGAGTTTGAGTCTTCAGGAGAAGTAACTGCTCTAGTAAACCTAGATGAAATCACCATCAACTCTATCGACGCGCTTGAGGCATTGCAGCCATTTGGTCAGGGCAACAAAAAGCCTCTCTTTGGCGTCAAGGGTGTGGTGATGAAGAATCGCTCGCGTGTTGGCGCAGGTGGAGCTCATCTTTGCTTTATGGCTTCAAACGGCATCTCCTCAATTTCATCCATCATGTTCAGAACGCCTCATGTTGAGGCGGCAGCTGAGTATGATGGTGCTGTTGATTTGATTTTCGAGGCTGTTAACGAGACCTGGCAGGGCAGAACCAAGCCAAAACTCATGGTCAGAGATATTCTCTACAGAGACTTTACCGATGAAGATGACGGCCCCATTGAAGCAGATCTTCTTGGCAGTGCGGCTGATCTGCCACTTGTGGTTACCAAAGAGACAACAGAGGCTGATGAGGCGTCTCAAGAGCAGGCGCAGCAAAAGCGCCATGAGCTGGAGAAGCTGTCTTCCGAGGAACTCACGCAGGCCCTGGTTACTTCCATGATTGGTCCAAGAGAGCTCTTGCCTCTGCAAAAGAAAACGCTAGAGGTTCTCTCTCAAGGAACGTCTTGTCTCTCTGTTATGGCAACAGGCAGAGGTAAATCGCTTATCTTCCAGGTTCATGCTGCTCGCGTAGCGCTTCTGCAGCACAAGATGAGCGTATTTGTCTACCCGCTGCGAGCCCTTATCAACGACCAGGTCCAAAGCATGAAAAACACCTTTGAGCCTTTGGGAATCTCTGTTGAGGTGCTCAACGGAGAAACAGACCTTTCCAGCCGAGAAGACCTGTTTGCTCGTATGGCAAACAATGAACTTGATATTGTGTTGACTACTCCAGAGTTCTTCTCGCTCCACGCTGATCAATTTGCCAAGGCGCAAAACATCTCATTTGTAGTGTTTGACGAGGCACATCATGTGGGCATGAATGCTTCTGAGGGCAGACTTGCGTATGCACACATGCCGCAGGTACTAAAGATGCTTGGGAGTCCGCAGATACTTGCCACAACAGCTACGGCTACCACGCAGGCAGCCCAGAATATCTGCGAGCTTCTCTCCATTGAAGCAGAGCATGTATACAAAGACAAAACGGCTCGTACTAACCTTGAACTCAGGGACCTTCGTGGTGCTAAGGATAGGGAATGTGCGCTGCTTTCTCTTGTGTCAGATGGCACAAAAACAGTTGTCTACGTCAATTCAAGGGAGCAAGCGCAGGCACTGACGCGTATGCTACGCCATCGTATTCCAGAACTTGGTCACAAGATTGCGTTCTATCATGCGGGTCTAACACCTCAGATACGCAAGAACGTTGAACGCGCTTTTAGGCGTGGCGACGTTTGCTGCATCATTGCTACCAGTGCATTTGGCGAAGGCGTCAATATCTCTGATATTCGCCAGGTTATTCTGTATCACCTACCGTTTGGTCGCGTTGCCTTCAATCAGATGAGTGGACGCGCAGGTAGAGACGGTAATCCTTCTGTAATTCAGATGCTGTTTGATGCGCATGATATGCGCGTTAACGAGCGCATCCTTTCTTCTCATGCACCACAGCGAGAAGCCCTGGTAGCTGTTTACCGCGCGCTTACGGCACTGCAGCCAAAGCTTGGTGCTCAGACAGCCGATTCAGCACTCACTGATGAAGATATTGCGCAGATGGCGCTAGAAATTGACCCGCGATCTAAGGCTGACGAGCAAACCGTTCGTGTTGCACTTGACGTTTTTGCTGAGCTAGGGTTTATTAGCATTGAAGGATTTGATCAATCGCGAACAATCTCCGTCAATAGCCAAGCTTCGCACATGGACTTGCTGGAGTCTGCACGCTACGCTGAGGGGCTTAAAGCGCACGCTGAGTTTGAATCATTTGCTCAGTGGGTACTTTCTGCTTCACCAGATGAGCTGGCAGATGCTATAACAAAACCCATCGTTCCAGAAATTGGTTCAACGTTTGATGGGGGAAGGGAGTCCTCTGATGAGTGACGAGAGGACCACAAAAGAGGCCAAGGCGCCAGGCGCGGATAATTACCGCCTGCTTGAGGGAGCCGTGCGTACATATTTACCTGAGGAAGCTCAGGCAAAGATTGCTGCTGCATATGCCTTTGCTGCTGACTACCACAAAGACCAGCGCCGTCGTTCTGGCGAGCCCTATATCAACCATCCACTTGAAGTAGCCCTTATTCTTGCGCACGATCTTCATATGGATGAAGACACCATCTGCGCTGCCCTCATGCACGATACCGTAGAAGATACGTCTGCCTCACTAGATGAAATTTCTTCTCGCTTTGGTAAGTCAGTGGCTGAGCTTGTTGACGGCGTCACAAAACTTACGTCCATCGAAGTCAGTTCAATGGACGAGAAACAGGCACTTAACCTGCGCAAAATGTTCCTTGCTATGTCAAAAGACATTCGCGTTGTTATCATCAAGCTGGCTGACCGCCTCCATAACATGCGTACGTTGGCAGCACTTCCACCAGATCGTCGCTTGTTCAAGGCGCGAGAAACCATGGATGTGTATGCACCACTTGCTGACCGCTTAGGTATCTCTTCGGTTAAGTGGGAGCTTGAAGACTTGTCTTTCTTCTGGCTAGAGCCAGAGGAGTACCAGCGTGTTGCTCGCATGGTTTCTGATTCTCGTGCACAAAGAGAGAATGACCTTAACAACGCTAAGAAAACTCTGACTGATGAGCTCAACGCCGCAGGCCTTACTGACTTCCAGATTACAGGCCGTCCTAAGCACCTGTGGTCCATCTATCAAAAGATGGTCCGCAAGGGCAGGGAGTTTTCCAACATCTACGATCTTATCGCCCTACGCGTTATCACCAAGAACGTAGGCGATTGCTACTCTGCACTTGGCGCCATCCACGCATTGTGGCATCCAATGCCTGGTCGTTTTAAGGACTACATTGCAACGCCAAAGGCTAACCTTTATCAGTCCTTGCATACAACGGTTATTGGTCCTGATGGTCGTCCTATTGAGATTCAGATTAGAACTGCCGAGATGCACGAGGCATCTGAGTACGGTATTGCAGCTCACTGGCTGTATAAGGAGCAGGGCAATTCAAAGGGCAAGATGTCCTCTGAAGACAAGCTTATTGACTCAACTATCAACTGGATTCGCCGCAGTCTTGACTGGGCCGTTGAAGACGATATTGACGATCCCCACGAGTTCTTGGATAACCTGCGTGTAGACCTCTTTGAGCATGAAATTTTTGTATTCACGCCAAAGGGTGAGGTCATGAGCTTGCGCGTCAATTCAACACCTCTGGACTTTGCTTACGCTGTCCACACTGAGGTTGGTAATCACTGTGTTGGCGCGCGTGTTAACGGTTCCGTTGTTCCGCTGACACATACGCTTCAGATGGGCGACCGCATTGAGATTTTGACTAACAAGAACGCTCGCCCTTCTCGCGACTGGATGACGCTGGTAAAAACGCCGTCTGCACGTGCAAAGATCCGCAAGTATTTCTCGCAAGAGAACAAGTCTGACGATGCCGAACGCGGTCGTTCTGAGCTTGCAAAAGAGCTGCGCAAGCGTGGCTATGGCATCAGCGCTACGCGAACCGTTAAGGCGCTTGATCAGCTCACCGAGCAGTTTGATTATCGCAGTGTAGATGACCTGTTTGCGGGAATTGGTGCAGGCAATCAGTCTGCTAAGCAGGTTGTTAATCGCGTGAGTGAAATCTTAGAGGAGAAAAATCCCGAGGTTGTTACTGAGCAAGAGCGCAATGCCGCGCGACTTCAGGAGAAGAACAAGGCAATTGCAAACGATCAGCCATTGGTTCGTTCGTATGTTATTTCTCGTACCGCTAAGGGAAGTCGTCCCAAGAAATCTAACTGCGGCGTTGTGGTAAATGGCGATCCAGATTTGCTTGTTCATCTTGCGCATTGCTGCAATCCTGTTGCCGGTGACGATATCGTGGGCTTCATTACGCGCGGTCGCGGCGTTTCTGTTCACCGCGCCAATTGCCCTAACGTTAAAGACCTGCTTAACGATCCAAAGCGTATCATTCCTGTTTCTTGGGACGCCAGCGGCGCTACTGAGTTTAGGGTAGAGATTGTCGTTGAGGCAACGGACCGTATGGGCCTTCTCAAAGACGTCACGGTTGCGCTGTCTGACGCTGGTGCAAACATTCTTTCTGCAGCTACACAAGTGGGCGAGCAGGGTGTAGTACGTATGCGTTTCTTGGTTTCTATCTCTGATACCAGCTTGCTTGACACTTTATTTGCATTTGTAACTCGCGTGCCTTCTGTCTACGACGCTCGTCGTATTATGCCAGGTGAAGGCGCTAATCAGATGAGAAGGAGACTTTATGGCTAATCAAAATGAGGGCTGCTCTTGCGGCCATAATCACGAGGAAGAGCACGGACACGGTGGCTGCTGCGGTCATCATGGCGAGCATGGCCACGGTGAGCATGGTCATGGCGGTTGCTGCGGCCATCACGGTCACGGTGGTTGCCATCACGCAAAAGACCAGATTGGCGTCTTTAAAGTAGGTCCTCTCGAGACTAACTGCTACATTTACGTTTCTGGTAATGAGTGCATGATTATTGATGCCGGTGCATCGGGTGCAGAGATTGCTGCACAGCTCTTGAACCTTGAGCTTAAGTACATTGTTGCTACTCACGGCCATGCTGATCACGTTGGTGGCGTTAAGGCTTTGAAGCTTGCTGTGCCTGGCGCTCAGTACCTCATCAACGAAGCAGATAATAAGCTTGCGCAGAGGGCTCATAACTCAAACGAGATTTATGATGATGCTCCAGAGCCAGACGGTTTTCTCCATGAGGGAGATATTCTCTCTGTTGGAACTGCACAGTTCAAGATTATGGAAACTCCTGGTCACACTCCTGGTGGTATTGTTTTGGTGGGTGAGGGAACTGCTACTGGCGCCGTTTTTGTAGGCGATACGCTTTTCCAGGGCTCTGCAGGAAGAACAGACCTTCCAGGTGGCAACTTTGAAACGCTTAAGACTTCTTTGAACCGCATCAAGACAGAGCTTGATCCAACCTCCATTATTTTGTCAGGACATGGAAATCAAACGTCTCTTGAGGCAGAGATAGCAACTAATCCATTCTTGCAGGATTAAATCAGCTATAACTTTGATGATTTAGCAAGACAGATTTGCATAGGTGCGGTATAGTACCTATGCAAACTTTTTAGCCCGAGTGGCGGAATGGCAGACGCGGAGGTCTCAAAAACCTTTGAGGAAACTCGTGTGGGTTCAAGTCCCACCTCGGGCACCAGCTAAAAGTTTAAGCTAGATGTGAATTTCTCGTCATATCTAACTTGGTACTTGTAATGTCTTCTTGTTAGAGGTAACCTTACAAGGTACTTTTGAAGCGGGATTGAACGTGAGTCCCCACCTACACAGCGCAAAAGCAGCTGTCTGGTCAGACAATTTAACCTTCGCACGTTACCTGTGCGTATTGTCTCCCAGTTGCTTGTGCACTGGGTTTTTTATTGGCGGACAAGCAATTGTCCAAGAGGGAAGGTGTACAAGATAGCCAAGAACGATGGTCCTCGCATCAATGAGGAAATCACTGCTCGCACGTGCCGTCTTATTGACGCTGATGGTAGTCAGCTTGGTCTTTTTGGCGTCAATGATGCAATGAAGAGAGCTCGTGAGCACGGTCTTGATCTCGTAGAGATTGCTCCAAATGCCGAGCCTCCTGTATGCAAGATTCTTGATTACAGTAAGTTCAAGTATGAGCAGGCTCGCAAGGCCAAGGCAGCTCGCAAGAACCAGGTCAAGATCGAAGTCAAAGAGATGAAGTTCCGCCCAAAGATTGATGTGGGCGATTACGAGACCAAGAAGGGTCACGTACTGCGCTTCCTCAAGAAGGGAGCACGCGTCAAGATCACCATCATGTTCCGTGGACGCGAGATGGCTCACCCAGAGCAGGGCCGTATTGTACTTGATCGCCTTGCTGAAGATTTGAAGCCTTTTGCCACAATTGAGCAGAAACCGCTCATTGAAGGCCGTAACATGCACATGCTCGTTGCTCCAATCAAGGGAGCGTTTGACGAGAAGCCCGAGGGTGCTGAGGATGGCACCACACAGGAGGAGAAGTAGTATGCCTAAGATGAAGACGCACAAGGGTTCGGCTAAGCGTTTCCGCCGCACCGGTACTGGCAAGATTATGCGTGCTAAGGCTTTTAAGAGCCACATTCTTACCAAGAAGTCCCAGAAGCGTATCCGTGGCTTCCGTAAAGAAGCTGTTCTTTCCGCTGGCGATGCAGCAGTAGTTTCTCAGCGTATGGGCGCTAAGAACTAAGCGCGCCACCCACCAGATCAAATAACAAGGAGTGATTAGATATGGCAAGAGTTAAGCGCGCAGTTGCTGGTCGCAAGAAGCGTCAGACGCTCGTCGAGCGCACAAAGGGTTATTACGGAACTTCCTCTCGTACCTTCCGTGGTATGAAGGAGCAGGCACAGCATTCTGGTCAGTATGCTTACCGTGACCGTCGTAACAAGAAGCGTGATTTCCGTGCACTGTGGATTCAGCGTATCAACGCTGCAGCACGCATCAACGACCTTTCTTACAGCAAGTTCATGCACGGCCTCAAGCTCGCTGGTGTTGAGCTTGACCGCAAGGTTCTCGCAGAGATTGCTTACTCTGACGAGCAGGGCTTCGCAGATCTTGCAGAGATCGCTAAGAAGGCTCTCGCTGAGTAACCTCAGTTTGAGGCTTCAGCCAAGCGATTTCTTCGCAGCTAGATAGCTACACCCCGTACATCCCGGATGTGCGGGGTTTTCTTTTGGCGAGAAACTGGTTGCGCCCATGGTGCTCCGTTGAGGTCCTGGCGAGCCTGATTTTCTCGCCATGTCTGAGCCGTTTGCTGGAAAAGCACGCCAAGTCTGAGTGGTTTTGCCGGTTTTTCTCGCTATGTCTGAGTAAATTTGCTCAGACATAATGCAGTTTTCAGGCTCAAAATTTAGAGCCGAAGCGCCTATCTTTGACGCGCCTGAATTCATCAAAGAACCTGTAAATTTTGCCTAAAAATGCAAAAGAAACTGTGGATTTGCCTGATTTTGTCAAAGAATCTGTATCTAAAGTACAGATTCTTTGCACTTTTTAGGCGCGTGAGCTGGTTGTTGGCGCACCTGGCGAGAAACCCGTGCAGCCGCAGCCGCAGCCGCAGCCACAGCTCACGTAAACGAAACCGCGAGTTCACGGAAAGTTGGCTTGCGAGTAGTCGTTTCCCCAGGTTATTCGCTCTTGTGGTCTCTGTGAATGAGTTCTTCGATGTGCTCGTGTTCTTCTTCGTGGAGCTGCTTAATTTCTTCATCGAAGCCTGGATCTTTAGGGGTAATGAGTTCGTCCTCACCAGTCTTTGGATCAGTATGGTGAAGCAGAACAGGCTCAAAGAGGTGCAGGTACTTTGCAAAGAAAGCAGACATGGTAAGTAGCATGACAAAAATTGCAATACGAGGCAGCGTATTGACCTGCGTCATAATGAGCGAGCCAACGCACAGAAGGGCAGTCCAACCGTACATCAAAAGTACCGCTTGGCGCTGATTATAACCGTGAGCCATTAAGCGGTGATGGATGTGTCCGCGGTCGGCAGTAGCAAAACTAACATGCGCGCGGGTACGGCGGACAATTGCCGAGAACGTATCAATAATTGGAATGCCTGCAACGACGAGAGGAACAATGATAGTTGTGAGTCCCGCCCAACGGGTGACGGACAAAAGTGAAATTGTTCCCAGAGCAAATCCCAAGGTTAGCGAACCAGAATCGCCCATGAAAATAGTTGCGGGATACGAGTTGTGAACCAAAAATCCAAGCGTGGTGCCCGCGATGGCTGCACTTAAAAGCGCTGCATCAAAGCGGCCCGCCCAAATGGAAAGCACAAACATAGTGGTAGAGGCAATGCAGGTAATTCCTGAAGAAAGTCCATCAAGACCGTCGATCAGGTTAATGATGTTGGCGTAAGCAACCAGGTAAATGACTGTTGCTGGATAGGCGAGCCATCCAAGATCCACAAAGCCGTACGCGGAAAACGGATCAACAACGTTACCGATAATCAGACCGCCTGCAGCCGCGATGCTTGCAGCAATTACCTGACCAGCGAGTTTCTGAATAGGCTTGAGAGAAAAAATGTCGTCAAGCAATCCGGTCAAGAAAATTACCGCAAATGCAGCGCCAACAATCCAGAAGTTGACGTTCAGGTAATAGCGAGAAGAAAGCGTAATCTCGGCATGTCCAAGGATTGCTTCAACGCCATAACGCACCAGCATAGCAACGGCTAACCCAAAGAAAATTGCAACGCCGCCCATGCGAGGAATAGGTTTTTTATTGACTCGACGTGCAGAGGGTTTATCGACAACTCCAAGCTTCCAAGCCAGTTGACGAACGGCAGGGGTAATCAGAGCTGAACCAAGACCAGCCGAGAGGAAAACACAAAACATGGTTACCCAGAGGTTCAAGCCGTATACCCTCCAATAAAAAACAGTATTTAACTGCTAAAATCCATACCATTCAATTGTGCTGCTCATTAAAAAACAAGTCAAGACTTTAATCTTTTTATAATCTCTTTATAGTAAGAATTGTCCTTCTCCCGCGGTCTAAACTGGGTGAACCGACAAGTTTTTTCAGGGAGCCTAATCTCGTGTTCAGTACAGGCATCCTTCGTTGTTAAGGAAGCTGGAACGCTCGAGTGCGGCGCCCACCTTATGAAGGTGGGTTCATAGATGACTGCGGGGAAGGATATTTTTGTGCTCAGACAGCTCGCTAGAAGGCTACGTTCCGCGGTAAAACGCCACGAGCCTCCTCGCAAGCCTACAGCCGCTCATTCCGCTCGCATAATCATTGACATACCTGCCCTTGATTGCCACAATAAGTACCGCAACGGGGATATAGCTCAGTTGGGAGAGCGCTGCCTTCGCAAGGCAGAGGCCGAGGGTTCGAATCCCTTTATCTCCACCATGACTTTGACGCGCGCAGAGACCCTGCGCGTTTTTTATACCACCATCTGCCTGGGCAGATACGACGGGAGGCGAGAAACCCTTGGGTAGTGCACCATCACCTAATACCCTTACGTTTTCTGCCTACGACGTCTGTGAACTCTGCCCAAGGCGTTGTCATGCTCAAAGAAACGCTGGTAAAGCGGGCCTTTGTGGAGCTTCAAGCACCATTCGTGTGGCTCGTTCAGCGCTGCACTTTTGGGAGGAGCCTCCCATCTCGGGCGAGGCCGGATCAGGTGCCATATTTTTCACGGGTTGCCCGCTCAGATGTGTGTTCTGTCAGAACCATCAAATCTCGCAAGAGGGTTTTGGTAAGCCAATCAC
>JABZGZ010000018.1 GCA_015259105.1 Atopobium sp.
ATAAAATAGCGCTTTGGAGCATCAGCGTTTTTACTGATGCCAACGCGAGGTGAGCGTCCAATCGTTTCTCCTGGTAGCAGGGGAGCATAGTCCAGCACCAGTGGCTCTGCTGTTAGGTCATGCCCATACAGAGCCTTGTCGATGCCAAGCGCAGCGCACACTTTACCTGGGCCGTTAGTAAGATCGCGCAGCTTGAGCGGGTGCTTGCGCACGTGCTTCGTCTGTACCGCCTCGTGCCCCGCCTGCGCTTCGCAGTCATGGCCAGCGCTCGCAACCTCGTGCCCCGCTTTCGCTTTACCCGCACGCCCCGCCTCGCGGAGCTCGCGCATCACCTCTACGCCCTCAAGAGGCTCAACGGCGCGCACTAAACATCCGCTGCCAAAACCCTCAGGTTCACACACCACATTGCAGCAGTGATGCATGCCGTACGAAACGTACACGTACAGATGACCTGCAGGTCCAAACATGGCTGCATTGCGATCGCTAGGTCCGCCAAACGCATGACTTGCAGGGTCATCTTGGTCGTACGCCTCGGTCTCCACAATTTTTGCAACTAGTTTGTGTTTCTCGCCATTAAGCGTAATTGTCCTTGTCAGAGTGCATCCCAGCAGCAGCGGCGCGGCCACATCTGAGGGATTCTCTAGAAAATCTGGAAACATGCCATCTCCTTTATTGGTTATGCGCTACAATACTACCAACCTTTAAGGACGGTGCGAGACACCGGCAAGGCCCATAGCGTTGAGTGCGCATGTTCGCTGTTGAGCCTCCACAAGGAGTGCTCTTTTTTTATGGCTCGGCATGCTCCTACGCAGATCGGAGAGTATATGAATCCACTGGCAAGTGCCACCTCGCAGCCTCGCGCGCTGCTTGTTCTCGAAGACGGAACAACCTTCGAGGGGAGGTGCTGTGGTGCTAGTGGAGAGACCTTCGGTGAGATTGTTTTTAACACGTCCATGACCGGCTACCAGGAGATTATCTCCGATCCAAGTTACGCCGGCCAGATTGTCACGCTGACCTATCCGCAGGTAGGCAACTACGGCATCGATCCTGCGGTCATGCAGCGAGACGTCTTGCACCTGCGTGGTTTTGTCGTCCACGACATGTGCTACGAGCCAAGCAACTGGACATCCAAGCAGAGCCTGCCTGAGTTTCTGCAGGAAAATGGCGTCGTTGCCATCGAGGGCATCGATACCCGCGCGCTGACCATGCACCTGCGCGACCATGGCGCACAGAAGGCGGCCATCTCCACCGAGGACCTGGATCCCGCCCACCTGCTCGCGCGCGTCCAGGCGTCACCCAACATCTCCGAGCACAACTTTGTCCCCGACGTCTCCGTTGACGCGCCTCACGTGGTCTCCGCTACGTCCAAGAAGCGCTTCAACGTTGTCGCGTACGATTGTGGCGAGAAGAACGGCATTCTCCAGGGTCTTGCGTCAAACGGCTGCGAGGTCACGGTTGTACCGTGGAACACACCTGCAGAGGACGCCTTGGCCTACAACCCAGACGGTATCTTCTTCTCCAACGGTCCTGGTGACCCAGAGCAGGTTGACGCTACGCAGGAGGCCGCTCGCGGCGTTCTGGGCAAGGTTCCCGTTTTTGGTATCTGCCTAGGCAACCAGATGCTCTCCATTGTCGCAGGTGCAGATATCGAGAAACTCAAATTTGGACACCATGGCGGCAACGAACCAGTCATGAATCTTCTAACCGGCAAGGTAGAGATTACTGCTCAAAACCACAACTATGGTCTAGTTTTCCCAAGTCTGGGCAAGCTTATTGCAGAGGAGTCCGGTGGAATCTCCGAGCACTTTGACAACCTCTGCGAGTGGTCCGCAAGGCGCATTGCTCCTGTTGTCCAGACAAAGGAGTTTGGCCGCGTCAGGCTCACGCACGTCAATCTTAACGACGGAACCCCAGAGGGTATTCAGTTCCTGGATATCCCTGCATTTTCTGTCCAGTATCACCCTGAGGCAAGCCCAGGACCTCACGATTCATCCTACTTGTTCAAGGCGTTTGCACGTTTGATGGAGGGACAGTCTGATTATCTTGCCATCGACGTTCGTGAGGGGAGGCGCTTCTAATGCCAAAGCGTACTGATATTAAGAAAATCCTGGTCATTGGCTCTGGTCCAATTGTTATTGGTCAGGCCTGCGAGTTTGACTATTCCGGCACTCAGGCATGCCGTGCCCTTCGCAAAGAGGGCTTCGAGGTTGTTCTGGTTAACTCAAACCCAGCAACCATCATGACTGACCCAGAAACTGCAGATAGAACCTACGTCGAGCCAATCACCGTTGAGTCCGTAACCCGCGTCATTGAGCGCGAGCGTCCTGATGCGCTTCTGCCAAACATGGGTGGTCAGACTGCTCTGAACTGCACCATTGGCCTTGGCGAGGCAGGCGTTCTTGACAAGTACAACATCGAGGTCATCGGCTGCAACCTGGAGTCCATTCGTACCGGTGAGGACCGTGAGCTCTTCAGCGAGGCAGTTCAAGACATTGGCCTGGAGGTTGCTCGCGCAGACATCGCTCACTCCATGGAAGACGCTCAGCGCATTGTTGCTGAGCTGGGATATCCTGTGGTCATTCGCCCAAGCTTCACCCTTGGTGGCGCGGGCGGCGGCATTGCTCATACCCCAGAAGAGCTCGTAGAAATTGTTGAACAGGGCCTTCTGCTTTCTCCAGAGCACGAGGTGCTGGTAGAGGAGTCCATCGAGGGCTGGAAAGAGATTGAGATGGAGGTCATGCGCGATACCGCAGGTAACGGTATTGTTGTCTGCTCCATCGAGAACCTCGATCCAATGGGTGTCCACACCGGAGACTCCATCACCGTTGCACCAGCTCAGACGCTTACCGATGAAGAGCTCCAGAACCTCCGCGACTACTCCATTGCTATTCTCGAGCGTGTAGGTGTTGCCTGCGGTGGTTCTAACGTTCAGTTTGCGGTCAACCCAACTAACGGCCGCGTCATTGTCATTGAGATGAACCCTCGCGTTAGCCGCTCTTCCGCGTTGGCTTCCAAGGCAACTGGCTTCCCCATTGCAAAGATGGCTGCGCTGCTCTCTGTTGGCTACACGCTGGATGAGATCACCAACGACATCACCAAGGCAACTCCTGCTGCCTTTGAGCCTTCTATCGACTACTGCGTGGTCAAGGTTCCTCGCTTTGCCTTTGTCAAGTTCAAGGGCACCAGCCGCGTTCTGACTACCCGCATGAAGTCAGTTGGCGAGGTTATGGCTATGGGCAGAACCTTTGAGGAGGCCCTGCAGAAGGCGCTTCGTTCCCTGGAGCAAGATCGCGCTGGTCTGGGTGCAGACGGCCACGATGTCTTTGACGAGAAAAACTTTGATGAGCTGGTCAGCAAGCCAACACCAGAGCGTATTTTCTACGTTGCTGAGGCTCTGCGCAGAAACTGGAGCGTTGAGCGCATCCACGATATGACTGGTATTGATCCATGGTACCTGCATCGTATGGCAGGCATCATCAACGCCGAGAAACGCATCAAAGAGCTGGGACTTTCCGGTCTCACCACCGATAACATGCTTGCTGCCAAACAGCTGGGCTTCTCGGATGAGCAGCTCGCACACCTTACCGGTACCAAGACAGACGTTGTCCGTGCTGTGAGAGAAGTGTTGGGTGTTCGCCCACAGGTTAAGACAGTTGATACCTGCGCAGGTGAGTTTGGTGCAACCACGCAGTACCACTACGTCACCTACGAGAAGGGCAACGCCACAGAGTACGTTGAGGCAGAAAAGCCACGCGTTATGATTCTCTCCGCAGGTCCTAACCGTATTGGTCAGGGCATTGAGTTTGACTACTGCTGCGTTCATGCTTCATACGCCCTTCGCGAGCAGGGCTATGAGACGGTTATGGTCAACTGCAACCCAGAGACCGTCTCCACAGACTATGACACCTCTGACCGACTCTATTTCCAGCCTTTGACCTTTGAAGACGTCATGGATGTCATTGAGGTTGAGAAGCCAGAAGGCGTCATTGTTACCCTTGGTGGCCAGACGCCAATCAAGCTGGCACGCGCCTTGAAGGACGCTGGCGTTCCTATCATGGGTACTCAGCCAGAGGCAATTGACCTGGCAGAGGACCGCGACCGCTTCGCAGCCCTTCTGGATCGCCTGAACATTGCCTGCCCACCATCGGCAGTTGCTTCTACCATGGACGAGGCTCGCGACGCTGCACGTCGCATTGGCTACCCACTGATTGTCCGCCCAAGCTACGTTCTTGGTGGTCGCGGTATGGCCATTGTCTACGACGACTCCGACCTGGTTACCTACATGGAGTCCGCGACGCACGTCACGCCAGACCGTCCTGTCTACCTGGATGCCTTCCTCGAGGACGCCATTGAGCTGGACGTTGATGCTCTCTGCGACACCGAGGAGTGCTACGTAGGTTCCGTCCTGGAGCACATCGAAGAGTGCGGTATTCACTCTGGCGACTCCGCTTGCTGCTGGCCGCCCTTCTCGCTTTCTGAAAAGATTGTTGACCAGATTAGGGCCATCACCAAAAAGCTGGCGTTTGCCTGCGGTATCCGAGGCCTGCTGAACATCCAGTACGCCGTCCGCGACGAGCACGTCTTTGTCATCGAGCTCAATCCTCGCGCTTCTAGAACCGTGCCTTTCTCGTCAAAGGCAACAGGCGTCTCCCTGGCTAAGTACGCATCTCGTATCATGGCTGGCGAGAAGATCAGTGAGCTCAGAGCACAAGGCCTGCTTCCTGATGAGAACCGTACCGTCGATTACTACGCGGTCAAAGAGGCGGTTATGCCTTGGTCTAGATTCCCTGGTGCTGACTCAATCCTTGGCCCAGAGATGAAGTCTACCGGCGAGGTCATGGGCATTGCCCGCACCTTCCCAGCAGCATACGCGAAGACTCGCGAGGCAGTTGAGAACAAGCTTCCTGAGCAGGGATCCGTCTTCATCAGTGTGTGCGACCGCGATAAGCGCGCCATTGCTCCTGTTGCTATGGCTCTGGAGAACCTTGGCTATGGCATCTACACCACAGGCGGTACCGCAAAGACGCTGCGTGCGGCCGGAATTGACTGCACTACCGTCAATCGCATTTCCGATGGTCATCCAAACGTTGTTGACCTTATGCGCGATAAGACCGTCAGTTTCATTATCAATACACCTCACGGTCACGAGGCCCACAGCGATGGCACTAAGATGCGCGCAGAGGCTGTCAGCCAGGGTATTACCTGCGTCACCGCAATGTCTGCTGCAACTGCTCTTATCCAGGCACTTGCAGCAGCAAGAAAGAGTGAGCCAGAGACTTTTGCGCTACAAGACCTCTAAAGCGTGCTTGGAAGATGAACTTTTACTTGAAGTTAGACCGGTCTTGAAAAAGGCCGGTCTTTTTTCGTGAGGGAAGTGTTTAGAATGCGAAGTTCTCCTAGTGAAGAGCGCAAAAGTTTGTTATTATTGCAAGGCTGCATAAATATGCGGGCGTGGCGGAACTGGCAGACGCGCTAGATTTAGGTTCTAGTGGACTAAGTCCGTGGGGGTTCGATTCCCTCCGCCCGCACCATGCAGAAATTTGGTTAAGAGCTGGTACACCAGCATTTTTTACGAGACACTGGAGGAACGTTGAACATCACCGTTACCGCAGATAAGCCAGTTGACGAGAAACTCACCGTCAAGGTTACAGTTCCTGCTGCAGAGGTAGACGCTGCCATTAAGCAGGCTTACAAGGACATTGCAAACAAGTATTCCTTCCAGGGTTTCCGCAAGGGCCGTGCACCTCGTCCTGTCATTGATGGCATTGTTGGTCGCGAGGCAGTTCTTGCTCAGGCAACCAATGATCTTCTCGGCGCAGCAGAGCCACAGCTTCTTGAGGAGCTTGACCTTGTTCCTGTCGGCCGTGGTGATTATAACCAGGACGCAGACCTTCCTGTTGAGGGCCAGGATTACTCCTATGAGGTAGTCTTCAACGTTCGTCCTGAGGCTAAGCTTGATTCTTACGATGCTCCTGCAATCAACATGCCACCAAATGAGGCAACTGAGGCTGAGGTTGATCACCAGATCAAGCAGCTTCTGTCTTACCAGGCTAAGTTTGAGAACACCAAGGAGAAGCGCGCTGTCAAAGAGGGCGACACCATTGGTGTAGACATCAAGAACATTGAGGGCGCTGCTCATATGGAGGGCGAGGACCGCGTTCTTACCCTTAATGGCACCCAGGCTCCAAAGGAGCTTGAGGAGGCACTCATCGGCATGAAGCCAGGTGAGGAGAAAGAGGTCAAATGGACTCACAGCCACACTCACGGCGATGAGGTTCACTCCCACGATTACGATATCAACGTCAAGGTTGTTGCTCACAAGAAGTCCGTCACTCCAGAGCTGACTGACGAGCTTGCAAAGAACACCTTTGGTTATGACACGGTCGAGAAACTCCGCGAGGCTGTTAAGTCTGAGATTGAGTCTGACAAGAAGAATTCTCTTCCAACTCTTAAAGAGGACCGTGTTGTAGAGGCTCTGGGCAAGCGTCTTCAGCTTGAGGAGGTTCCAGAGGAGTACAAGAATGAGGTCTTCAACGAGATTGCTCAGGAGTTCTTGAATGGTCTTCAGCAGCAGGGTATGAGCCTTGATATGTTCCTGGCTGCACGTGGCATTAAGACCGATGACTTCATCTCTGATCTTCGTGTTCAGGCTGAGGAGCGCGCACGTCAGTCCCTGGCTCTTGACGCAATGGCAGCTGAGCTCAAGCTTGAGGCAACTGAGGAGGACATCCGCGCAGAGTTTGAGCGCGCTGGTGTTCCAAACGTTGAGGCTGCAATTGAGGAGTGGCGCAAGGCTGGCCGTCTTCCTGCAATCCGTGAGTCCATCCGTCGTTCCAAGGCTCTTGATTGGCTGCGCGATAACGCAACCGTCACCGTTGTCGACGAGATTGCTGAGGCTGCTAAGGAAGAGCAGAAGGCAGAGAAGAAGCCTGCTAAGAAGGCTCCTGCTAAGAAGAAGGCAGCTAAGAAGGACGAGGACGCAGAGAAGGACGCTGAGTAGTCCGCAGCTGGTTGGGTTTCTCGCCAGAAAGACTGCGCCAAAAGTTGCAGTTACTTTGAATTTTTCATACCCCGGGTTAGAGACACGCTTCCCGGGGTATGTTTCTAAGGAAAGACCTTTGAAGGAGGATTATGCATTATCCAACAAACATTCCAACTATTCCGTATGTTATTGAGCAGACTCCTCGTGGTGAGCGTAGCTATGACATCTACTCTAGACTGCTCAACGATCGTATTGTTTTCTTGGGTGAGCCGGTAACGCGCGATTCTGCAAATCTTGTTATTGCGCAGCTTTTGCACCTTGAGAGCCAGGACCCAGACAAGGATATTTCTCTCTACATTGACTCTCCTGGTGGAGACGTTTATGCAGGTCTGGGCATTCTTGATACCATGAACTTCATTAAGCCTGACGTGTCTACCATCTGCGTTGGTATGGCAGCTTCTATGGGCGCTGTTCTTCTTGCAGCTGGTGCAAAGGGTAAGCGTCTTGCGCTTCCTAACTCTATGGTTATGATTCACCAGCCATCCAGTGGCGTTCAGGGTCAGCAGACTGATATTCAGATTGTTGCAGATGAGACAAAGTGGATTCGCCAGCACCTCAATGAGTTGCTTTCGGATTATACTGGACAGCCTATCGAGAAGGTCAATGTAGACACCGAGCGCGATAATTATCTTCGTGCGCAGGAGGCTTGTGACTACGGTCTGGTTGACCGCGTTATCTCTTCTCGTAACGACCAATAATTGTACTTGTATTGAGGGTTTAAGTTATGGCTAATGACCAGAACTTCTCGCCTTTTGGCGGATTAGATGAGATGCACTGTTCTTTCTGCGGAAAGAGTAGGTCGCAGGTAAATAAACTTATTCAGGGACCTGGTGGTGTATGCATTTGTGATGAGTGCGTCTCTACCTGCTCAGATATGATTGACGAGTCTCTTGGCTTTGATGAAGAGTCAGAGATTGAGACTCACTCTGATGAGCCTGTTATCAAAGACCTGCCAACTCCGCATGAGATTTACGATGAGCTGTCTCAGTACGTAATGGGCCAAGAAGACGCTAAGCGTGCTATGTCGGTTGCGGTGTATAACCACTATCGTCGTATTCTTTCAGGCAACGATGAGCCTCAGGAGGGCCAGGAGGATGTTGAGATTGCAAAGTCCAACATCTTGCTGCTGGGTCCAACTGGTACTGGTAAAACCTTGCTCGCTCAGACGCTTGCTCGTTTTCTTGAAGTGCCGTTTGCTATTGCTGACGCAACAACCCTTACCGAAGCTGGTTACGTTGGTGAAGATGTCGAGAATATCCTGCTTAAGCTCATCACTGCTGCTGATGGCGATGTTGAGCGTGCTCAGGTAGGTATTGTCTACATAGATGAGATTGACAAGATTGCTCGTAAGGCCGAGAACCTCTCTATTACTCGTGACGTCTCTGGTGAAGGTGTTCAGCAGGCACTCCTGAAGATTCTTGAAGGTACGGTTGCTAGTGTTCCTCCTACAGGAGGCCGCAAGCATCCTCAGCAGGAGCTTATTCATATTGATACCACCAATATCTTGTTCATCTGTGGTGGCGCTTTTGTTGGTCTGGATAAGATTGTTGCTGATCGTATTGGTAAAAAGGGAATTGGCTTTAACTCTGATGTTGCTCAGAATGTCAAAGAAGGTGAGACTGAGCTTATCGCAAAAGTAATGCCTCAGGATTTGCATAAGTTTGGCATGATTCCAGAGCTTTTGGGTCGTATTCCTGTTATCACTTCTACTCGTGAGCTTGGTGAGGAAGATCTGATGAGCATTCTCACAGATCCAAAGAATGCTCTTACCAAGCAGTACAAGCGTATGTTTGAGCTTGAGGGAGTAGACCTAGAGTTTACTGAGGATTCACTCAGAGAGATTGCTAAGAAGGCTTTAGCTCGCGGCACCGGTGCTCGTGGTCTTCGTGCAATCTGTGAGTCTACGCTACAAGAGACCATGTTTGATCTGCCATCAGATTTGGATATCACCAAGGTTGTGGTTACTCCAGAAAGTGTTGGCGGAGATAATGCTCCAGAAATCATTAGGGGCAAAAAGAAATAACTCGCTTAGCAATAAAAAAGGAGGTCGAAAGACCTCCTTTTATGTTATAGATTGCCGCCGCCAAGTTTGTTGTATGACGTAATAAGTTGGGTGCGGGTCTTGGTGCCTGGTGGAAAGACGGTATCAAATAAAGGCATCAAGCCGCGGAAAAGCACGCCGCTCTGCACGCGGTGAGAAAGACCTCTTACCGTACGTCTTGACTCTTCAAGCTGTGAGCGGAGCTCCTCAAGGTAAGGGGAGCGACGAGCATAGAACCAGAAAAGACCTGCAAGATCTGAGTTTGGATAGAGCCAAGGCCTGTTGTCTGGTCCTGCAAAATGAGCAATACAGATATTCTTACGAGCTTCTTCGTATTCTTCTCGCACGTCTTTTGGTGCCTGAGCAACAATGTGATCACGGCGAAGGAATTGCCAGTCTACCAGGTAATTCCATTTCATATTAATACGAAGATAATGGCCATTTACAAACCTGTTAAGGACATCTTGATCAAGCCAGCGCCATGCGCGCATGGTTGAGACCTTTAGAAACTCCTCAGGAGAAATCTGCTTTCTAATCTCTTCCAGGTTCATCAAAATGACGCCTGCCTGGAAGTAATCGTGAGGATCATCCATGCCCAGCTCATTTTTGAGGTAGGGACCAACTGTGGCGTCATAGCCATCAATCTGACCAATAGTATCAGCGTCGCGTGTAGCGCCTACCAAGTATCCTGTGACGTCGATATCATAGAGCTTTGCAATATCGGTATTAACTACCAGGTCAGAGTCAAGGTAGATGGCTTTATTGACGTTAGGAAGCAGCGAGGGAGCAAGCAGCCTGTAGTAAGTTTCTGGTCTAAAGTGACCATGATGAGGAAGCTCAATATCACCAAGGGCAGCGTCAACATCTAAGAACCCAACATGGACGTTATCGACAAGCTGAGCTTGACGAGTAAGTGTAATCATGCTGGTAGGAGTGAGGTCACGAGTCAAAACAATGATGTCGTAACGACGCTCTGGATTGACGTTCTCAATGATGGATTGAATTGCTACAGACAAATACGGCACAAAGTTATCGCTGCAGGCAAATACAAGCACAACGTCATTAAGAGCAAGTCCCAGCTCATCGGATGAGCTTGCAAGCATTGCTCCAGAAAGTTGCGCTCTGCCAGTTCCCGCAAGGCGTTGTGTAGGTATTTTCCGTAATCTTCTCATACGTAAGACTTTAACACTTAGACGCCAAAAACGCCTGCTGCGTTTGCCATTACTTCACTTTGCACAGAGTATCCACGGGCCTCACTGAGCCCAAGAAGAGCTCGCTTAAGGCTGTCCACAATGTCAAGCGCGTCAATATCTGTGTGATCACTGGAGGGAAGGTCAGTCTCGGTAAGGAGTTTATCTTTTGGGTAGACCTTAGCGTATTCACGGCCACGCTTAGTCTTAAGGCTCATCTCGCCAACAGAGAACCAACAGCCAAGCTTAATAGCCCTTTGGAGCTCTTCTGAGCTACCGCTAAACCAGTGGATGATAGGAATGCATGCTTGAGCAGCTCCTGTCTGTTCAAGAATATCTAGCACTGTGTCAACACTTCTAACGGTGTGCATCGAGAGCACTCGTGGCTGGTCGTTGCGTGAAAGCTCTGCTGCACGCTTGCAGATCTTTGTAAAGGCCTTAACCTGCAGCTCTTGCAATCCATCAACACAATAGCGAGAAGAAAAATCTAGTCCAATCTCGCCAATGTAAGATGTCTGCCCCATAAGCTCTAGCAGGAGCTCTATATCTTTTTGAGTAACGCGCCCATCAGAGATGTACCAGGGATGTGCTCCTAGTCCCACACGGATGTTGTCTTGCGTAAGCTGAGGAGCAAGTTCTAGGTAGTCGTGAGGAGTAACACCGCAGGTAAAGAAAGCTAATCCGGCGTCATGGGAACTTCTCGCTACATTGAGCGGGGAGTCCATAAGGTTGGCATGGACGTGCGCATCAAAATACGTGAGGTTATTCATGATCAAGCCCCGACAGATGCAGAATGACGTCTGACGCAATCATCTGACCCATAATAGGAGGGTAGTAGGACATAGTTCCTAGCTTGGCAGATTTTCCCGTTGCACCCTCTGGTGCAAAAACTGGTCGCGCTGGCTCAGGGGAGTAGAGCACACGGAAGTCGGCAAGTCCACGCTTCTTGGACTCTTTTCTCATTACCCTTGCAAGAGCATCGGTATGCGTTTTTGAAAGCGTAGTAATCTCCAGAAGTTCTGGGTGGATCTTATTGCCGCCGCCCATGCTGGAGATGAGGTAGATATCGTTTTTCTGACACCATGCCACAACAGCTAATTTGGCAGAAATGGTATCGATGGCATCAACTACAACATCTGGTTTTGGAAGAGCAGAGAGCTGCTCGTCAACGTTGTCTTTAAGCAAAAACGCGTCAAGTGTGACCACGTGAGCGTCTGGATTAATGTCCAGAATCATCTCTTTGGTAACGTCAACTTTTCTTTTTCCAATGGTGCTCACATAGGCAATAGCCTGCCTATTAAGGTTGGATGCTTCTACTGCATCAGCATCCACTAAAACAAACGAGCCTACACCGCCTCTGGCCAGCGCCTGAACACAGTTTGAACCAACGCCACCAAGCCCTAAGACCATGACGCAGGAATTTTGAATCTTTCCAAGGCGGTCTTTTCCTAGAACAAGTTCAAGTCGAGCAGTGGCTTCAGGAATTGTGGCAGACATAGAGCTCCTCATAAAAAGTATCTGCAGATAGTATAGCTTGTTACTTCACCTACGCTTCAAGAAGTGTAGACCGATAGTAATTTTAACTAATGGTAAGAAAGCACCCCATAAGTCGTCTTTTATTAGTAGAATAAATGAAGCAAATTTTGACGATGTTGTCAGCATATGAAAGGCAAGATTACTGTGGAAGAAATGCCCAAGAATTATGATCCTCAGGCAGCTGAGCCTGAGCTCATTGAAAAGTGGATTAAGGCAGATTGCTATGGTCGTAGTAAGGGAACTGAAGACCGTACGGTAGTTATCCCTCCACCAAACGTTACTGGCATCCTTCACATGGGTCATGCCATGGATGACACCATCCAGGACACCTACATTCGTTATTCTCGCATGCGCGGTTATTCAACTCGTTGGATTCTTGGAACAGATCACGCAGGCATTGCAACCCAGACTAAGGTTGATAAGAAGCTTAAGTCAGAGGGTATTTCTCGCCTTGAGATTGGTCGCGAGAAGTTCCTGGAGGCTTGCTGGGATTGGACGCGCGAGTATGGCGGAACCATTGTTTCTCAGATCAAGCGCATGGGCTGCTCCATTGATTTTAATGACGAGAAGTTCACCATGTCTCCTGAGTACACTCAGGCAGTACGTAAGGTCTTTGTTGACTGGTATCATGACCAGCTTATTTATCGCGGAAAGCGTATCGTAAACTGGTGTCCTCATTGTGAGACTTCTATCTCTGATGATGAGGCAGAGTACGCTGACGAGAAGGGCCATCTTTGGTACCTGCGTTACCCACTCAAAGAGCCTGTTAATGGCGTTGAGTACATTACCGTAGCCACTACTCGTCCAGAGACCATGCTGGGTGATACGGGCGTAGCTGTCTCTCCTCAAGATCCAGAAAAGGCTGACCTTGTTGGAAAGACCGTTATCCTGCCAATTGTTGATAGAGAGATTCCAATCTTCTCTGACTGGCACGTTGACGCAGGCTTTGGTACCGGTTTTGTTAAGGTAACCCCAGCTCATGACCCTAACGACTTTGCTATGGGTCAGACTCACAATCTTGAGCAGATCAACATCTTTGATGAGCATGCTGTTGTTGTTGACGGCTATGGTGAGTTCTCTGGTCTTGACAGAGATCAAGCTCGTGAGGCTATTGTTGCTTGGTTTGAAGAGCACGGTCTGCTTGATCACGTTGAAGACCTTGATCACTCCGTTATGCAATGTTACCGCTGTGGCACTACTCTTGAGCCATGGCTCTCTGAGCAGTGGTTTGTTGCTGTCGATAAGCTCAAAGAGCCTGCAGCACAGGTAGTAAAAGACGGTCAGGTTACTTTCCATCCAGAGCGTTGGACTCAGACCTACCTCACGTGGATGGAAAATCTCCGCGACTGGAACATCTCCAGACAGCTTTGGTGGGGACACCGCATTCCTGTGTTCTACTGCGATGATTGTGGCTGGCAGGATGCGCTTATGGAAGACACTGATGTTTGTCCAAAGTGTGGCGGTCATCATGTTTACCAGGACGAGGACGTTCTGGACACCTGGTTCTCTTCTCAGCTGTGGACTTTTGCCACACAGGGCTGGCCAGACCATCCAGAGCAGCTTGAGGGTCACCATCCAACGCAGGTCCTGGTAACCGCTCGAGACATCATTGCTCTTTGGGTTGCTCGTATGATTATGAGTTCGCTCTACTTCACCAAAGAGATTCCATTCCACGATGTCTACATCTACGCAACTATTTTGGCTAAAGACGGCAGTCGTATGTCTAAGTCAAAGGGTAACGGCGTAGATCCTATGGACCTCATTGCTAAGTATGGTGCAGACGCAATGCGTTATAACCTGCTTACGCTTATTACTAACAACCAAGACGTCAAGTTTGACGCTGTTCTTGATAAGAAGACTCGTGAGCTTATTGAGTCTCCAAGAACCGATCAGGCACGTTCATTTGTTACTAAGATTTGGAATGCAAGTCGCTTTGTTCAGATGAACCTTGACGGCTACACTGCTGGCATGCCTAAGGCAGAGACACCAGAAGATGCATGGATGTTCTCGCGCCTTGCAAAGGTTGTTGCAGAGACAACCGAGCAGCTTGAGACCTATGGCTTTGGTGAGTACGCCCGCAACATTCAGTCTTTCTTCTGGAATGATGTCTGCGACTGGTACATTGAGCTCTGCAAGGGTCGCCTTCTGGATGGAACTCCTGAGGAGCGCCTGCAGGTTCAGCGTAACCTTGTCTTTGTCCTGGACGTCAGTATGAGGCTTTTGCACCCTGCCATGCCATTTGTTACCGAGAGCGTTTGGGATGCTCTTCCTGCATCTGGTCTTTTGAGTCATGACTCAGAGTTCTTGATGATCTCTGAGTGGCCAGATCCAGAAAAGCTTGCTAACTTTGTTGACGAGGCAGCTGAGCACAACTTCTCACTTGCTAAGACTGTTGTTTCTGCTGTTCGTTCTTCTCGCGCTCGTTACAGACTGTCGCCAAAGACAGACCTTGCTGTTGTGGTTAAAGCTCCAGCACAGGATGTTGCAGCGCTGAAGGAGCAGGCAGCCTTCATTCAGAATGTTGGTCGCGTAAGCTCGCTTGAGGTTGCTGAGGCTCCTCAGAAGCCTGCTGGTTCTGTTTCTGTCACCGATGCTGGCCTTGAAATGTACGTTGTTCTTGGTGAGCTTGTTGACCTTGCTGCAGAGGCCAAGCGTCTTCAGAAGGATCTTGAGTCTGCAAAGAAGGAGCTCTCTGGCGTGGAGCGTACCCTTGCCAACCAGGGCTTTGTTGCTAAAGCAGCGCCTGAAGTTATCGAGAAAAAACGTGCGCGCGCAGAAGAACTTACTACGCTTGTTGCTCAGCTAGAGCAGCAGATTGCTGACTTCTCATAGGTAAAACTTGATGCGGTGTAACAGCCGCATCATGTGTTTAGTACGTGCATGCAGTCCACTTTAAGTTAGGAACAACATGTCTGAGGTTAAGTCCGATATCGAGATTGCTCAATCATCCGAGATGCTTCCCATCTTTGAGGTGGCAAAGCGCGCGGGTATTCCAGAGAATCTGCTGGAGCCTTATGGTCGCTATAAGGCAAAGCTTGATGCACGTGCTCTGGCAGATAAGCCTCTTCGCGGAAAGCTTGTGTTGGTAACTGCCATTAACCCAACGCCAGCAGGCGAGGGAAAGACCACTACCTCGGTTGGTCTGGCAGATGCCTTGACCAGCTTGGGTCAGTCTGCCATGTTGGCCCTTAGAGAGCCTTCTTTGGGTCCAGTCTTTGGCGTCAAGGGCGGTGCTGCGGGCGGCGGCTATGCCCAGGTAGTTCCTATGGAGGACATCAACCTTCACTTTACCGGAGACTTCCACGCTATTGGCGCTGCAAACAACCTTTGCGCCGCCATGCTGGATAACCACATCAAGCAGGGTAATAGCCTCAACATTGATCCACGCCGTGTGGTGTGGAAGCGCTGTGTTGACATGAACGATCGCCAGCTCAGAAATGTTGTTGACGGCCTTGGTGGTATTGCTGACGGAATGCCAAGACAAGACGGCTTTGATATTACGGTTGCTTCCGAGGTCATGGCTGTATTCTGTCTTGCTTCGGGCATCAAAGACCTTAAAGAGCGCCTAGGCAGAATGGTTATTGCCTACACCTATGATCGCAAACCTGTTACCGTCAGTGACATCCATGCAGAGGGTGCTATGACAGCACTGCTCAAAGATGCTATTCAGCCTAACCTTGTTCAGACACTTGAGCACACACCTGCTCTTGTCCACGGCGGTCCTTTTGCCAACATTGCTCACGGTTGCAATACGGTTGAGGCAACAAAGACTGCTCTTCGTCTTGCTGATTATGTTGTTACCGAGGCTGGCTTTGGTGCAGATCTTGGTGCCGAGAAGTTCTTGGACATCAAATGTAGAGCTACAGGTCTTGCTCCCTCAGCTGTTGTTCTGGTGGCAACTGTCCGCGCCCTAAAGTACAACGGAGGCGTTGCAAAAGCAGACCTTAATCAGCAAAACGTTGAGGCACTTAAAGAGGGTATTCCTAACCTGCTCCGTCACGTTGACAACATCCAGACCGTTTATGGACTTCCTGTAGTTGTTGCCATCAATGCATTCCCAACCGATACCGCTGAAGAGCTTGCTCTGGTAGAGGAGGAGTGCAAGAAGCGCGGCGTAAATGTAGTACTGTCTGAGGTTTGGGCAAAAGGTGGAAAGGGTGGTCAGGCTTTGGCAGAAGAGGTCATGCGCCTCTGCCAGACTGAGTCCAAACTCACCTTTGCTTACGACGTCAAAGAATCTTTGAAGCAGAAGATTACTGACATTGCCACCAAGATTTACCACGCTGATGGCGTTGAATTTGCTCCAAGTGCCGCCAAGCAGCTTCAGCAGCTTGAAGAGCTTGGCTTTGGTGAGCTTCCTATTTGTATGGCAAAAACTCAGTACTCATTTACTGATGATCAGACTAAATTGGGTGCTCCAGAAAACTTTAAGATTACCGTGCGAGAAGTTCGTGTTTCTGCAGGTGCTGGCTTTGTGGTCTGCCTTACGGGCTCTATCATGACCATGCCAGGACTTCCAAAGGTTCCTGCTGCAGAGCATATTGATGTTCTTGATGATGGAAGAATTGTGGGTCTTTTCTAATGTCTTATCCCTCTTCACCTGAAGAAGTAGCGTTTACAACCTATAGTGCAGATGCTTATGCTCAACACCTTGCTGCTAAAGAGCCTATTCCTGGCGGCGGTAGTGCTGCCGCTTATGTAGGCGCACTTGCAGTATCTTTGGCTTCAATGGCCGGTGTCTACGCACAAGGAAAACCTGCCTATGCTCAGCATGAAGATGATCTTGCAAAATATATTGCTCGAGCCAGTGCACTCCGTCAGGACTTTATGGAGTTGATGGACGAGGACTCTCGTCAGTTCTTGCTGGTTTCAAGTGCGTTTAGCGTACCCAAGGATGACCCTGAGCGTGCAGAAATTGTTGAGGACGCCCTTAAAGAGGCAGCTCAACCACCGCTAAAGGTTATGAGAAAAGTGTGTGAGTCCATTGAGCTTCTCGAAGAGATGCTTATCAAGGGGTCCCGCATGCTTTTGTCTGATGTAGGTTGCGGTGCTGCTCTTGCGCGTGGCGCTTTGATTGCGGCTTCTCATACGCTGTTTGTAAACACGCGCTCCATGCATGATACGGCCTATGCTCAAACATTGCTTGATGAGGCAGATGAGCTTCTGGACACCTATGTATCACGAGCTGATGCCGTAAGTGATGCGGTGAGCGCACAGCTGAGACAGGAGGCATAACATGAGCTCAGAGATTACTTCACAGGAGCTTCGTGGCGCTCCTGTTGCTAAAGAAATAACTGAAAAACTTGCCGCTGAGGTCAAGGAACTTCGCGCACAAGGCGTAACTCCTAAGCTGGTTATTGTTCGCATTGGACAGAAAAGCGACGACCTTACCTATGAGCGTGCGGCATATACGCGTGCGGAGAAGGTGGGCTTTGAAGTTGAGACCATTGAGCTTCCAGAAGACGCCACACAAGAGCAGGTAAATGCTACGTTTGACCATGTTTCTGCCGACGCATTGGTGCATGGTTGTCTGCCCATGCGTCCTTTTCCTGCTGGAATTGACGAGCATGAAGCGCTTCAGCATCTAGCACCAGAAAAAGATGTTGATTGCGCAACTGATTCCATGCTGCTGGCAACACTTTGTGGAACTCCTGGTGCTTTGGGACCTTGTACTGCAGAGGCAGTTCTTGCGCTTCTCGATTTCTACCAGGTACCCCTTGAGGGAGTGCCTGTTGCAGTTGTTGGTCGCTCTAACGTCATTGGTCGTCCAGTAGCTGCGCTTTTAAGTGCAAGAAACGCCACGGTGACGGTGTGTCACAGCAAGACAAAAGACCTTGCTTCCACGCTTAAGCAGGCAGAGGTTGTAGTTGTGGCTGCAGGTCGTGCGCACCTTATTGTAGCTGACTACGTAAGAGCAGGACAAACCATCGTTGACGTAGGTATTAACTGGGATGAAGCAGCTCAAAAGCTTGTTGGCGACGTCAATACAGAGCAGGTAGCGCCACTGGTAAGCGCTTATACTCCCGTTCCTGGCGGTGTAGGCAGCGTAACTACTGCAATTCTTGCTCGCCATGTTGTTGCTGCAACTCAAAGAACGCTTGCATAAGAATGAAAGGTAGGTTGCCCCGTGGCAGCAGAGAATAACTATAAAGAGCTTGACCAAGAGCGCGTAAAAGCCGCAGTCACTGAGTTTTTGCTTGCTATTGGCGAGGACCCAGAGCGAGAAGGTCTGCTTGACACACCGGACCGTGTTGCTCGTGCTTGTGTAGAGCTTTTTGGTGGTATGCAGGAAGATCCTGCAGCTCACCTGCGTAAGCAGTTCCATGAAGAGGGCAATAAAGAGATGGTTATTGTCCGCGACATTCCTTTCTCGTCTACCTGTGAGCATCACATTTTGCCTTTTGTGGGCAAGGCACACGTCTGCTATATCCCGCAGAATGGCCGCATCACCGGCCTTTCCAAGATTGCTCGCTGCGTCAGCGGGTATTCTCGCCGTCTGCAGGTACAGGAGCGCCTCACAGGCCAGATTGCAGACGCCATGGTAGAAGAGCTTGATCCTTTGGGCGTTTTGGTGGTTATGGAAGCCGAGCACACCTGCATGAGCATGCGCGGCATTAGGGCGTCGGGCGCTTTGACCACCACGTCTGCGGTTCGCGGCATTTTTAAGACTAACGAGAAAACCCGTGCAGAGGCTATGCGTCTGCTTGGTCTATAAGAGGTTTGTGCAATGAGTTATTCCGTTCCTTTTTCTGTGCCTGAGCTGAGCTACGAGCAGTCTTTAAAGGTGCTTCACGATACAAAGAAGTTTGGCATTCAGCCCTTGCTGGAGAGCGTAGAAGACATGCTCAAAGAGCTGGGCAACCCTGACCTTTGCTTTAAGAGCGTTCAGATTGCAGGCACTAACGGTAAAACGTCTACCTCTAGATATACGGCAGCCCTGCTTAAAGGAGAGGGCCTCAAGACCGCTTTGTACACGTCTCCCGAGCTCATCAGCTATACCGAGCGCATGGAGATCAACGGCGCGCCTGTTTCTGAGGAAGCCTTTGCGCACGGCGTCTCTGCAGCACAGGTGGCAGGGGAGCGCGTCAACGCGCAGCGAACCGCCCTTGGCGAGCGTCCCTATGACATTACCGAGTTTGACCTTTTGACGGTAGCCGCACTTACGGTTTTTGCAGAGGCAGGCGTTGATGTTGCGGTACTGGAGTGTGGTATGGGAGGCCGTTGGGATGCCACGTCAGCGGCAAAAAACATCACCTCTGTAGCC
>JABZGZ010000019.1 GCA_015259105.1 Atopobium sp.
GTGTGTAATACCTCGGGATATGAGTTGCCAGAGGTGGTACAGAAAGTTTCGAGCGTCATTGATATTTGGCTGACAGACATCAAGTACGCAGACCCCGTGCTGGCAAAAGAACTCTCGTATGCAGCAGATTATCCAGAGATGTCTATGGCGGCACTTGAGGTTATGCATGACTCGGTGATGAGTCGTGGTGGGCGCAAGCTGGATGATGACGGTCGCATGTTGCAGGGCATCATTGTGCGCCACCTGGTCATGCCCACGCACGCGGACGATTCCTGCGAGGTACTCAACCGCGTCTGGAATCTTTGTCATAATGATGTAGACGTATCAATCATGAATCAGTACACGCCCAACGAGCGCATGCGCACGGCTGGCGGTCCGCTTTCTGGAACGCTTTCTGATGAGGAGTACGAGTTGGTGCTCTGTCATGCGGATGACCTGGGCTTTGAGAACCTGTGGTGGCAGGAGGGTGGTACCGTCTCCGAGAGTTTTGTGCCAGCTTTTGACGCAACAGGCGTTGAGGGCCCCGCGCTCAAGCTCCGCACGGCACACGGAGACGCCGCCAACGACGCCACCACCAGCATCCCCGACACACAAACCGAGGAGTAACCATGTCTGTCGAGAAACCCGAAGAGCTCCAAACCACCCCAACGCCACAGGCGGCTGCGCTCACGGACGCGGAGCGCGCCGAGCTGGAAGTGCTCCGCGCAGAGAAAGAGCGCAGGGAGCTCGAGGCGCTTCGTGCAGAGAAAGAGCGCGCTGAGCTTGAGGCGCTGCGTGCCGAGAAGACCCGTGCAGTCCAAGCAGAAGCGCAAGAGCAAGCAGAGGCAGCCGCCGCTGAAGACGCTCAGATTGTTGCAGCTCAGCAGCGTGCTGCACGTCAGGCAGCTCAGCAGGAGGCTGAGCAAATTCGTCGCATTCAGGAGCAGCGCGCAAAAGGTCGCGCCCTTATGGAGCCAGATGAGGACGACGAAGACATCAAAATGCCTCTGGGTCAAAAAATTGTTATTGGAACTGTGGTAATTCTCGCAGTTATCTTTGTTGTAAGCCAATTTATTTTGTAGGACTGCTACTCTAGATATATCGTCTCACCGTCAGTTTTTGACCAATCGAAAAGAGCAACTATGTCACTCACTGATCGTACCAAACCCTCAGACGTTAGCCTTAATACAGACTTGTATGAGCTCACGATGGCTCAAGGTTATTGGGAAGCCGGTCTTGTTGATGCAGAGGCATGCTTTACCGCATTCTTCCGCGAGAACCCCTTTAATGGTGGATTTGCAATTTCTTGTGGTACTGGTCAAATTGCTGACTTAGTTGAAAACTTTATCTATGAAGATGACGATATTGACTACCTGGCAAGCATTAACTCTCCTGGTGGCGGTCGTCTCTTTAAGCCAGCATTCCTTGAGTTTTTGCGCAACCACAAGCTCAATGTAACCATTGATGCAATCCCCGAGGGAGAGCTTGTTTTCCCACGCGAGCCTATGGTCCGCGTAGAGGGCTCCATTGTTGATTGTCAGCTCATTGAGACCGCCCTGCTCAACCTGGTTAACTTCCAGACTTTGGCAGCAACTAAGTGCGCACGCGTTATCAAGGCAGCTCAGGGCAATCCAGTTTCTGACTTTGGCCTGCGTCGTGCACAGGGTCCAGACGGTGGTCTGGCAGTTGCTCGCGCTTCCTATATTGCGGGTGCTTCAAGCACTTCAAATGTCCTTGCTGGCAAAATCTACGGCATTCCTGTTTTTGGTACCCACGCACACTCTTGGGTAATGTCGTTCGATACTGAGCTTGATGCCTTTAGGGCGTTTGCAAAATCTAGCCCAACTAACTGCTCACTTCTGCTTGATACCTATGATGTTCACGAAGGCATCAAGAACGCCATCATTGTGGCAAAAGAGATGGAGGAGCGCGGTGAGCGCTTGAATGCTGTTCGTATTGACTCCGGAGACCTTGCGCGCCTTTCTAAGGAAGCTCGCAAGGCGTTTGACGAGGCTGACCTTCCTTACATTAAGATTTCTGTTTCAAATGATCTTGACGAGTACACCATCCAGTCGCTGTTTGCTCAGGGCGCACCTATTGACGCTTTTGGTGTTGGTACCAAGCTTGCTACCTGCGACCCTCAGCCTTCGCTTGGCGGCGTCTATAAGCTAACCGCTCGTCGTCAGTCTTCCACTGAGCCTTGGACTCCTGTTATCAAGCTGTCCGAGATGGCTTACAAGCGTACTGTTCCAGGCATTCAGCACATTCGTCGTTTCTATGATGCAAACGGCTGCCCTGCAGGCGACATGATTTTTGACCCAGATTATCTGGTAACCAAGAGCCCAGAGTCTAAGGCAACTGTTGTCGACATCATTGACCCGTATTCAACTCACAAGCTTGAAGGAACTTCTCGCGAGCTGATGGTAAGGCTGGTAGAAGGCGGCAAGCGCGTAGGGGAGAGCGAGTCCATTGAGGTTGCTCGCGATCGCTGCCACGCTGCGCTTATGCGCCTGGATGCAGCGTATACACGTTTCTTGAACCCTCAGATTTATCCTGTGGGTCTCGAGCGCGGTCTGGCCAATTTGCGTCATGAACTTGCTGCTCAACATCAGGTAAAATCTTCCGAGGAAACTGAGTAGTCCTTCAGAAGCTACACAACCAACTACGTAATTGCGCTGCACACGTGCACTAAATTTAAAGGAGAACCATGCGCGAGAAGATCGAGGAACTTGTACGTCAAGCCTTGGCAGATGCCCAGGCTGCGGGTGAGTTGCCTGAATTCCAGATTGATGATGTGGGACTTGAGCGCCCACAGGACTCATCAAATGGTGATTGGTCTTCTACGGTTGCTATGCGTTCTGCAAAGCTAGCACACAAGGCTCCTCGTGATATTGCAGCAGCTCTTGTAGCTCATATTGCCGAGGATGCGCAGATTGAGCGTGTTGAGGTTGCGGGTCCTGGTTTTGTGAACTTCTATCTGTCAACCGCTGCGGGCAATGAGATTTTTAACACCGTTCGTGAGCAGGGCGCCGATTTTGGTCGTTCTACCTTTGGTGCTGGCCAGAAAGTTCAGGTAGAGTACGTTTCTGCAAACCCTGTTGGTCCTCTGCACATTGGCCATGGCCGCTGGGCTGCTCTTGGAGACTCTCTAAGCCGCATTCTTGCCTTCACAGGCTATAACGTTGAGCGCGAGTACTACGTCAACGATCATGGCTCTCAGATGGATGTCTTTGGTCACTCCATCTCTAAGCGCTACCTGCAGCTTATTGACATCATGCAGAAGCGCGGCATTGACGCTGATGCAGCTGCTCAGGTACTTGCAGAAGATCGCAACGCTTACGTTGCAGATGAAGATGATGCTCATCCAGAGCAACATCCGTTTACTGACGAGTTTATCAACTCTCTTGGCGGTAACGCATATGCCGGAGACTACATAGTTGACCTGGGACTTTTCTTCCTTAAAAATGACGGCGAGGTCTGGGCAGACAAATCTGAAGATGAGCGCATGGTTGAGTTCCGTGAGCGCGGCTACAAGATGATGCTTGAGTCCATCAAAAATACCTGCCACAACGCCCGCGCCGACTTTGATGTGTGGTTCTCTGAGCGTTCTCTCTATGTTAAGGATGACCAGGGTAAAGACGCTGTTGACCGTGCACTTGATGCTCTTGATAAGCTTGGATACCTCTATCGTTCTGATGAGGGTGCACTGTTCTTCCGTTCCACTGATTTTGGTGACGATAAGGACCGTGTACTCATCAAAACAAATGGCGAGTATACCTATTTTGCTTCCGACGTTGCGTACCACTGGAACAAGTTCCAGCGTGTCGACCACGTTATTGATATTTGGGGAGCAGATCATCACGGATATATTCAGCGTGTTCGCTCTGCTGCAACAGCGCTTGGTTACCCAACTCAGTTTGAGGTTTTGCTTGGTCAGCTGGTCAACCTGCTTAGAAACGGCGTTGCCGTCAGAATGTCTAAGCGTAAGGGAACTGGTATCCACTTTGACGAGCTTCTCGCTGAGGTTGGTGTTGATGCAACGCGCTACACCCTTGTTTCAAAGTCTTCCAACCAGATGATTGACTTTGACATTGAGCAGGTAAAGCGTCAGGACAGCTCTAATCCTGTGTATTACGTTCAGTATGCTCACGCTCGTATTTGTTCTATTTTGCGCCGCGCTGCTGGCGTTGACCTTGATGAGGCAAAGGCACTTGGTATGGACGCTGTTGCAGATAAGGCTATTGGATCTGAGGTTGATCTAGGTCTGCTCTCTGAAGACGCCGAGCAGGCGCTTGCTCGTAAACTCTTTGAGTTCCCAGGCCTTGTTGAGGGTTGTGCTCGCGATAGGGCACCATTCCGCATTACGCACTACATTGAAGAGCTTGCCGGTCAGTTCCACGCATTCTATACCGTTTGCCAGGTACTTCCTTCTGAGGGACGTCCACTGGACGCAGAGCTTTCTAAGGCTCGTCTTGCTGCGTGTGATGCAACTCGTCGCGTCCTTGCAATTGCTCTTGATCTGATTGGTGTTTCTGCTCCTGAGTCAATGTAAACGATAGCTAACTATGTTGTTTTGTCATGATACCGTGCAAGTATTGAATACCTGCACGGTATCTTTAGTGAATTCCTCCAGATAATTTCCACATTTCTGCGTTATGTAAAAAATTTTTTAATGTATAAAAGAGATAATAAAATTAATATTTATTACTTAAATTTTATATTTCAGCATATAAAAGCCTATTTTGATGTCATATAAGCACCATTTTCTAACATATTTTTGACTAACTATTGTTTTGTCCCCACGTTAACACGTGTTTTTTAGGGGTATACTCATTATGCGAGCAAATAGTAAATGGTTCGGGCATAAGAGTGGAGGTCTCTATGGAACTTCGCGAGTACATGTCCATTCGCAGGTCTTACAACTTGGTTAGAAGAGTGGTGCCTGCTAACAGACGACTCACGTTTGAAGAGTTTGCTATTTTGTGTCGCCTCAATGTGAAGGGTGCTCCTGTTAAGACTTCAGAAATTGCCGAGTATCAGAGTGCTCTTCGTCCTACGATTACTCATCGTACCTCGCACCTGGCAAGGCTTGGTTTCATCAAGAGAGATGAAGGCGCCATTGATCGACGCAACGTAGTGTGTATCATCACAGAAAAGGGTGTAGAAGCAGTTGAGGAGCTGTCCAAGCTTACCTGTGCTCGTATTGCACCCGGCCAGGCGCTTTCACGTACTTCGTTTGAGCGTATTGTCATGTATGTTGACGCTATGGGAGCTCTGTATTGCAGGGCAGCAGATATGGTCCTTCTTGCAATTCTAGATTCTCCTAAAGACGCTCTTTCAATTACAGAGATTGTTGACGCACTTGGTCTTTTGCAGCCAACGGTTTCTATGTCTCTTACTGCTTTGGCAGAAAGTGGCCTGGTACAGCGCAAACATGACGATGCTCTTTCAAGAAGAGTAACTATGGTTGAGCTCACGCCTCAAGGCAAGACGTATATCAAAGAAATCGTTCAGCAAATTGAAGATATTGTTGTAAAAAGAAAGAGCCGTACAGCTGTTTAAATGATTTATGCAGATTAAAGAAATCTAGAAGATGGATTTCTCGAGGTTTAAGGGTTAGTGGTTATAAATCCCCATTTGCCCGTTTTATGGTGAATTTTATTTATTTTTTCATCATAAGGCGGGCATTTTCGTGGTATATTCCTTTTGGGTTTGCACCTATTTGATTTTGTTTGTTATCCCTTCATCATATTTCTCACGTTTTTACAGATTATTTTGATGAGCAAACAGAGAGGTTTGTACATGTCGGACGAAACATCTTCGGTCCAAAATGATTCTTTAAATGATGCAGAAAATACTCCAGCACCACGTAGACGTGGTAGACCTCGTAAGAGTGAAAATAGTAATTCAGAAAATTCAACTTCAGAAAATACCAATTCTGAGGCAACTGAAGAAAAGGCCTCTAATTCATCTGCTGCTAAGCGTCGTCGTGGTCGTCCAACTAAAAAAGAGACGGAGGCACGTCGTGCGGTAGAGGCTGTTGTGGCAGAGGCTATGAACGCAGCAGGCATTACAGAGCCACCAAAGCGCCGTCGTGGCCGTCCTAGCAAAGAAGAGATGGAAGAACGTGCTCTTCATGAGCGTGCCCTTGAAGTTGCACAGGCAGAGGTTCTGGCTCAGGTCCAGGCGGGCGGCAAGGTTTCTTCTGACGTTGTAGACACTGATCGCCTTACCAAGATTGTTCAGGACGCAACTCAGCCTTCTGCGGAGGTAACTCCGGCTCCTGCCTTCACTAAAGCAGAGGCAGAAGGTGCAGCTGGCCAGAATGACAATGCGGTTCAGAAGAGCTTTGCTGAGGAGCAGGGTAGTGTTGAGCGGCAGGATGGGGCAGCTCAGAAGCAGGCTTCTGATGCAGTAGCAGATTCCGATGCAGCTCCAGCAGAGCGTCCAGGGCGTTCTCGTACGAGTGCAGCACGTCGTCGACATCGTAATGCCGAGCTAAAAGAAGCGGCTCAGGAGGGCGAGAAGACACAGGAAAACGCACACGCCAACAACCAGGAGCGTCCTTCTCGCGATCGTAGACAGAACAACCAGCGCAACAAGAATCGCAAGCAGGGCCAGGCAAGCGAGCCATCGCTTTCCAAAGAGGCTCTGCAAGAGATGAAGCTTTCTGAGCTTCGTGCTAAAGCAACTGAGCTGGGTATTGAGTACGCAGGCGTTCATAAGTCCGATTTAATTGAGCTTGTATACGCTGCATCTGCAGCTGCTGAGGGTTTTAAGACTGTTGAGGGTATTCTTCAGATTAGTAACGAAGGCTACGGCTGGATTCGTACAGGCAATTATATGGAAGGCGATGACGACGCCTTTGTCCACCAGCAGATTATTAGAAATCTTGGTCTGCGCCCGGGTGATAGCGTCTTGGGTATGGTGGGACCTGCACGCGTAAATAGCAAGTATCCACCACTGCTTAAGGTTACCCAGGTCAACGGTGGGGAAGTTGAGGGTCTTAAGGACCGTCCTCGCTTCAAAGACCTGACCCCTATTTTCCCAGACCAGCCTCTTACTATGGAGCACGGTAAAGACTCCATTACGGGCCGTGCAATTGATCTGGTGGCTCCTATTGGTAAGGGTCAGCGTGGTTTGATTGTTTCGCCTCCAAAGGCAGGTAAGACCACCATTTTGAAGCGCATTTGCCAGTCTATTACCACCAACAATCCTGAGGTTCACCTCTTCTGCCTCTTGGTAGACGAGCGCCCTGAGGAAGTTACAGACATGGAGCGCTCAATTAAGGGCACCGTTGTTGCTTCAACTTTTGATATGCCAGCAGAGAATCACACCGTTGTCTCGGAGCTTGTCATTGAGCGAGCAAAGCGTCTGGTTGAGATGGGTCAGGACGTTGTGGTTATTCTGGACTCCATCACACGTCTTGCTCGTGCATACAACCTGGCTATTCCTGCTTCTGGTCGTATTCTTTCTGGTGGTGTTGACTCCGCCGCTCTGTATCCACCAAAGAAGTTCTTGGGTGCAGCTCGAAACATCGAGAACGGCGGCTCGCTCACTATTATTGCGTCTGCCCTGGTAGATACAGGCTCCAAGATGGATGAGGTTATCTTCGAGGAGTTCAAGGGCACCGGCAACATGGAGCTTAAGCTTGATCGCGATCTTGCAGATCGTCGTATCTTCCCAGCTATTGATCCTGTTTCTTCTGGTACTCGTAATGAGGATCTGCTTATTAAGCCAGAGCTTCAGCCTATGGTATGGGGCGTTCGCCGTATTCTTGCAGGCTTCAATAACACTGAGCGTGCAACTACTGCTCTTATCAGTGGTCTTAAGCAGACCGACAATAACCAGGACTTCCTGATTAGATCTGCAAAGAAGGCTGCACAGTCTGACTATCCACAGAATTAGTCAGATTTAAAGATGACGCAAGAAGTGCTTTCCAATCTATGTTGGGAGGCACTTCTTTTTTCTCGTCATTTTTGGTGAATAACTGCCAAAGAATTATGAAAAAGTATTAAAGACGCTGTAAAAAATAACGAATTACGCTATAGTCATTTCTAACAGCACAATTATGTGTTGCAGCGGATTACACAAAGATGAAATGAAGCCCACCCGTTGCTCACGTCGCCCGTATTGGGTTTAGTAGCATATGCAAATTTAGCGTGTGTCTTCATACATCTTCTTGGCGTTTGTAGGGGGAGTTTGTATGACAGAAGGTAGGAATCCGGCAGTAGTCGCCGGCCTGCTCAGTGGACTGGTTCTGGTAGCAGAGCCAGCATCTGCGTATGCCCTTACCGCTAATGAAATTCGTCAAACGCCTCTTGGTGCAATCTTTACAGGCATTGGAGTGGGACTTGCTGCGGTTGCAATCATTTCTGGTGCGGCCTTGGTAGTCTCTCGCTCGGTAAATCGTGGCGAGAAAATCGATGAGGTAGAAGCAAAGAGCCAGTCAGCTGCAACGTTCCAGAGCTCAGATGAGGCTCTATCTTCAAAGCAGGTCTCAGCTGCATCGAACTTCTCGCCAGAAGAGAGCATTGTGATTCCGCTGGACTCTTCAAGGCGCTCGATTGCTGCGTACAAGCCAAAGCACATGAGGGCTTCTCAGTGGGATATGACCGGTTCCATTCGTGTTCAGTCTGCTGAGCTGCCTATCCAGCCTGCCGAGTCACCTGCAAAGAAGTCACAGGTTGTAAGTACGGCCGCAGAGGGTGTTCTTCCCGTTCCCGCAAAGAAGGCTCCTGCGCACTCTACAAACGACTACGCGCAGATTGCAGAGAACTACACCAAGCTTTTGAGCTGGCGCGAGCGTACCGTTGCACGTGCAAAGGGTGCTGCTGCGGTACTTCTTGAGCGCTTGGGGAAAGATCCTATGGACGGTCTGCCCATTATCGAGCGTGCTGACGGAACCGTTGGTGACGTTGGTACAGCTTGGTGGACTAAGGCTGTGGGCGAAGAGTCCATTACGCGCGATTTTGGTATTGCTGAGATTGGTGCCGAGGCTATTCCTGAAGACTTTACCAACCATGCTGCTGATATTTCTAGCCGTATCTCTTACGTTGACCAGGGAGTCTTCCCTGAGAAGCGTACGATTGACGAGCTTGAGCATGCTGATGATTGGACGCTTGCGCTGGCTGCAATGGACGAGCATCTAGCTCGCCATGATCAGCAGCAGATGCGCAAGTATCATCCAGTGCAGCTGCCGCTCATTGGTCAGGCCGCTGCTGAGGCTGAAGTTGCAAGCTCGGTGGAGTTGTCGGGTGCAAAACCCGCTGCGTCTCACAAGGTTGCCGCAGCTCAGATGCGTCCTTCTCGCGAGCCAAACTACGCTGGTGTGGTTGCACAATCAACCGCAATGCCGCTGATCAAGGCTACAAACGATACGTCATCGCATGTTCAGGACATCTTTGACGCGGTTGAGCGTGAGATGGCAGCTGAGCTTCAGGCGGCTGATGAGAGACCAACGCGCGAGCTGCTTCGCCTCATTGAGGGCGGCACCAGCAAGATGAAGAAGATTTCTTCGCTTGATCTTGGTGAGAAGACCAGCACAGACAAGGCCTCTTACAAGCCTCGTCACTTTGCTGGTGAGCTTCCGCTGGTACGTGAGGCGTAAGTAGCACACGTAGACCAGCTGCGGGTAGTCAGAAGACAACCGCGCAACCGTCGCGAAAGGCTGGAGCTCGTAGAAACATCCGGTTTCTCTAAAATTATTTCAAGTTAGATAACATTTTTTGGCTGTGGTTCTTTTTTAAGGACTGCAGCCATATTGTGTTGTGTCACATATTCAACGCTATGGAGAAAAGGAGATGAATATGGCACATAAGCTAACGCGACGACGCTTTTTGGAGGTGGCCGGGACCATTGCGGGGTCGTTTGCTCTAGCAGGCTGTTCGCCAAAGAACCAAGACCCTAACTCCATTTACGTTGGCGTGATGGGACCGTATACCGGCGACGTTGCCCAGTATGGCCTTGCGGTGCGTAGCGGCATTTTGCTGTACCTCAAGGAATTCAACAAGAATGGTGGAGCTGGTGGCCGCAAGATTGTCCCTATAGCTGAGGACGAGAAAGGCGATTCAACCGAAGCTATTCTTGTCTATAACAAGCTGCTTGACGAGAATGTCTGTGCAATTTTAGGTGACGTTACCTCAACGCCAACCATTGCACTGGCGCAGAAATCGGTTCTGGACAACATTCCTTGCGTAACGGCATCTGCAACAGCAGAAGACGTTGTTGCTCACGGCAATAACATGTTCCGCGCTACTGTCACCGACCCATTCCAGGGCGTTGTTCTTGCAGAGTTTGCTAAAAAACAAGGCTATCAGCGTGTAGGAACCATCTTTAACTCTGGTGGCGATTACGAGATTGGCGTTAATAACGCATTTGTTCAGAGGGCTCGTGAGTTGGGCATTGAGGTTGTTTCTCAGCAGGGCTATCCAACGGGAGCTGTTGACTTTAACGCCCAGCTTACCAGCATTATTGGACTGGATCCTGATGCCATTTTGGCTCCAAACTATTACCAGGATAATGGCAAGATTGTGACGCAGGCTCGCCAGCTTGGCTGCAAAAAGCCTTTTATGGGCGCAGATGGTTGGGCAGGCATCATTGGCGGCGAGCAGGACTATGCTTCTGCGACTGACCTTGAAGGATGCTTCTATTGCTCTGCTTTTGTTGCTTCAAACCCAGATGAAAAAGTTCAGCATTTTGTTAAGGCTTATACCGAGGAATACGGTGAGGCTCCAACTAACTTCTGTTCTTTGGGCTATGACGCAGCAATGATTCTTTGCTCCGCTCTTAAGACTGTCGAGAAACGCGGTTATACCTACAACTCTAATGAGTATAGGCAAGCCATTATTGACGCTATTGCATCTGGTGTGGTCGAAGGTGTTACTGGAACCCTTTCATATCAGGGAACAGGTGACCCAGTGAAGTCCACCTTGATTATTACCTTTAAAGATGGCAAAGAGTCCATCTATGACACGATCAATCCTTCATAGAAAAGAGAACCTCAGATGTTTTTGACTCAGGTGCTCAATGGACTTCAATTGGGCAGTATTTACGCACTGGTGGCGCTTGGTTACACAATGGTGTACGGCATCATCTTGCTTCTTAATTTTGCACATGGTGACATCATCATGTTTGGCTCCTACGTTGCTTGGATTGCGCTTGTTCAGTTAGGACTCAATCCTGCAATCGCCGTTCTTCTCGCCATTTTTGGTTGTGTTGTGCTAGGCGTTCTTATTGATAAGGTTGCCTATGCACCACTCAGAGAAGCTCCAAGGCTTTCTATTCTGATTACCGCAATTGGTGTTTCTTACCTACTTGAAAATGGTGTTCAGCTGCTTCTTGGTGCTGACGCTAAGGTTGTTCCAAGCATCATTGACCTGGGAACTGTTCAGGTATTTGGTTCGACGCTTTCCGGCACTGCACTTTTGACTGTTGCCGTTACTATTGTGGCAACCGTTGTTCTGACCCTTTTGGTTCAGAAGACTCGTCTTGGTAAGGCAATGCGTGCCGTTTCTGAGGATATGGGCGCTGCTCGTCTGATGGGCGTCAACGTCAATAGCACTATTAGCTTTACCTTTGCAGTTGGTTCCGCTCTGGCAGGCATTGCAGCTATTCTGTACTCCATGGCATACCAGCAGGTTTCTCCTACCATGGGCGTCATGCTGGGCACCAAGGCATTTGTTGCAGCAGTTCTTGGCGGTATTGGCTCCATTCCTGGCGCTGTTATTGGCGGCCTCATTGTTGGCTTCTCCGAGGTCTTTGTTGCTGCCTTTGGTCTGTCTGTCTGGCAGGATGCAGTAGTCTTCTTACTCTTGATTCTTGTTCTTGTTGTGAAACCAACTGGCCTGCTTGGCCGACCAGTTACCGAGAAAGTGTAAGGAGGCTCACATGACTAAAATGTATCCACGCGATAATAACCACAACCCCGTAATTGTCACTGGTTTTGGTGGAAAAGATGGTCAGCGTCGTGAGCTCACTATGCCTGCTCGCTATGCCATCAATGCAATTCTTGTTGCAC
This sequence comes from Atopobium sp., assembly GCA_015259105.1. Taxonomy (GTDB): domain Bacteria; phylum Actinomycetota; class Coriobacteriia; order Coriobacteriales; family Atopobiaceae; genus Lancefieldella. The sequence goes on from JABZGZ010000019.1 coordinate 11,999, forward strand.
TCTTTGTCTTTGGTGGAAACTTCCTGGTAGGAGAGGGCCTTATTTCTCGCTATCAAACCGTTGTTTTTGAGCAAATTGGCGTGTATGTTCTGATGACCGTTTCCCTGAACATTGTTACTGGTTATCTGGGACAGCTTCCTTTGGGTCACGCTGGCTTTATGTCCATTGGTGGTTATGCCTGCGCAATCTTTATCATTCGCATGATGCCACTCTTTGGTCTGGATGCTCAATCCATGGCTTCCGGCTCTACGCCAGCAGTGATTCTCTTTGTTGTTGGTCTTTTGTTCGGCGGCATTTGCGCTGCTCTGATGGGTGTGGTTATTGGTATTCCAGCACTTCGTCTTCGTGGCGATTACCTGGCCATCATTACCTTGGGCTTTGCAGAGATTATCCGCGTTGTCCTGGTTAACATCGACTCTGCTCTTGGCTTCAAGCTCACGGGCGGTGCTTCCGGCTTGACAGGCATCCCAGCCTATACCGGCTACCTGAACACTGCAATTGTTGTTTCGCTTGCCATTTTTGCTATTCATACTCTTATGAAGTCTAGACATGGACGCGCTATTCTCGCCATCCGCGATAACGAGATCGCTGCAGAGGCATCAGGCGTTAACACCACGTATTACAAGACCCTTGCCTTTGTTTTCTCTGCATTCCTTGCTGGTATTGCAGGCGGCCTTTACGCGGGCTGCATCGGCGTTATGGCGCCTGCTAAGTTTGGCTTCATGAAGTCTGTTGAGATTCTGGTTATGGTTGTTCTGGGTGGCATGGGTTCTATGTTTGGATCCGTTGTGTCCGCAACTGTCCTGACTGTACTTCCAGAGGCTCTACGTGCCTTTGCTGACTACCGTATGGTTGCTTATGCAATTGTCTTGATTCTGGTCATGATCTTCAGACCTGAGGGTCTGTTTGGCTCGTATGACTTCTCGCTGTCCCGCATTATTGAGCGCATCATGAACAAGGATTTCCCTTGGAACAAGGATGACTCGGACGAGCAGGCGGGTGTACAGGCTAACGCACAGACGGTTGTTCAGGCAGATACGCAGGCAGACGTGCAGGTAGAAGCCTCAACTGATTCGAAGGAGGCGTAAGAGCGATGGCAACTAAACACACTACAAAACTTATCAGACAAGAGTCTCCTAACCTCATTCCAGAGCGAGACCTTGGCGCAATTCCAGTTCTTCAGGCCGAGCACCTGGGCATTGACTTTGGTGGCTTGACTGCTGTTAATGACTTCAACATCGCTCTTGGTCCTACCGAGATCTCTGGCATCATTGGTCCTAACGGTGCAGGTAAAACAACTGTTTTTAACTTGCTTACCTGTGTCTACAAGCCAACCCGTGGTACCGTAATGATTGACGGCTACGACCTGGCTGGTAAAAGCGTTGTTGAGGCAAACCATATGGGTATTGCCCGAACCTTCCAGAACATTCGCCTGTTCAATAACATGACGGTTATGGAAAATATTCAGGTTGGCCAGGGTAGCCACATGACGTCTCACTTCTTTGAGGACGTCTTCCGCCTTCCAGCTCACTGGAAGCAGGAAAAAGAGAGCGCTGATAATGCTCGCGAGCTGCTGCGCATTTTTGGCATGGAGAATCTTGCAAATACCCTTGCAGGTAACCTGCCTTATGGCGCTCAGCGCAAGCTTGAGATTCTTCGCGCGCTGGCAACGCAGCCAAAGATTTTGCTGCTTGACGAGCCAGCTGCAGGTATGAATCCAGCAGAGACCGACGAGCTTATGGAGAATGTCCTTAAGATTCGTGATGATTTCAAGATTGCTGTTCTTCTCATCGAGCACGACATGAAATTTGTTATGGGTATCTGCGAGGGTTTGGCCGTTCTTGACCACGGCAACATCATTGCAAAGGGAACACCAGAAGAGGTTCAGAACAATCCTCGCGTTATTGAGGCATATCTTGGAAAGCAGGAGGTGCGCTAATGGCCGCTGATACTACAAATACCCAGGCAGCTGGCGCAGGAAAGACCCTGCTGTCTGTCAAGGATCTTAACGTTTCTTATGGCGCCATCCACGCAGTTCAGGGCATTTCTTTTGACATCAACGAGGGCGAGATCGTCACCCTTATTGGTGCAAATGGCGCAGGTAAATCAACTACACTGAACACCATTGCTGGCCTGGTAAAGCCAGACTCTGGCACCATTACCCTTGACGAGAAAAACCTTGTAGGCCAGCGCGCTCACAAGATTGTTGAGGCTGGCCTGGCATTGTGTCCTGAGGGCCGCCGTGTGTTTTCTCGCATGAGTGTTGCTGAAAACCTTGAGATGGGCGGCTACACACAGCCTGATTCCCAGAACGCTAAGACGGTCAAGATGGTATTTGAGCATTTCCCGCGTCTTCGCGAGCGCAAGAATCAGCTGGCAGGAACGCTCTCTGGTGGCGAGCAGCAGATGCTTGCTATGGGTCGTGCTCTGATGAGCAGGCCAAAGCTTTTGATGCTCGACGAGCCTTCCATGGGTCTGGCTCCTCTTCTGATTGAGGAAATCTTCCAGATCATTCGCCAGCTCGGCGATGCAGGAACCACCATTTTGCTGGTTGAGCAGAACGCTAATATGGCACTTAAGGTTGCTGACCGTGCATACGTTCTTGAGCTTGGTAAGGTTGCTAAGCATGGCACCGGCCAGGAGCTTCTCCACGACGATGACGTTCGCAAGGCTTACCTCGGCGCATAAACGCAACTCACGGTAAACGTGCTGCTACGGCAGACCGCGACACTGCGGTAAACGCGACTTAAACGACAACCCGGTTCCCACACAACGTAGGAGCCGGGTTTTGTTGTCATGTCTGAACAGTTTGCCTGAAAAGCGCACCATATCTGAGCTATTTGCCGGTTTTTCTCGCCAAGTCTGAGCTGTTTCACTCAGACATGATGCAGCTTTCAGGCTCACAAAATTTGGAGCGGCGCAGCCTATCTACAACGCGCCTGATTTCTTCAAAGAATCTGTAACTTTTGCCTAAAAATGTAAAAGAAACTGTGGATTTGCCTGATTTTGTCAAAGAATCGGTGACTCAAATACAGATTCTTTGCACTTTTCAGGCGCGCAATGTTGGAAAGGCGCACCTAGCGAGAAGAACGCGCTGTTCAGCGGCCGAGAAACCCGAGTGCTCGCAAACGCTACGTTAGATTTCGTCGAAAGTGTTGTGGTGTTGCTGACCGTCGTCCAAGGTAAGGACGGTACCCAGAAGCGCTGGCTCAAGAATTTGAATCCAAAGATCGCCTCTGACCTGCTTTGCATTCTCGGCAACAGCGCGAGCTGTAACAGGGGAGTCGCAGATGGCAACCATGGTGGCACCTGAGCCCGAGATAACAAAGGCGCAAGCACGAGCAAGCTTTGCTACCTGCTTAAGCTCCTCGTAATCGGGGATGAGCTCCTTGCGATACGGTTCGTGGATCTTATCATTGCAAGCTGCTGCCAACAGTCCGCCGTTTCCTGTTTCAAGTGCGTGAGTGACAGCAACGGTGCGCCCCATCTGGTAAACGGCCGTTTCGAGTGAGACTTTCTGCGGAACCACCTTGCGCGCGTCTTCGGTGTTGACCGTGTACGGCGGTGCAATTGCAACAAAAGAGAGACCGCGCGCTACCTGTCTTCGAGTACAAACGGTATGCCCACCCTCAACAAATGACGAGGTCAGGCCACCGTAAATTGCAGGAGCAACGTTATCGGGATGGCCCTCAAAATGACAGGCAAAGTCGAGCGCACGCTCAGGATCCCAGCCACCATGAGACTCGGTCATCGCGGCTGCAATACCAGCAATTACGCAGGTAGAACTTGAGCCAAGTCCACCAGAAAGCGGAATAGGCGAGTCGATAGTGATGTGCTTAGGAGTAGGCTCTTCGCCCAGCTTTTCGCAGGCTCGAACATAGGACGTCCAGACAAGGTTGTCATCGTTTCTGAACTGCTCGGGGCAGCCATCAATGATGAGCGTAGGGGATTCCCTAAACGTAATCTTTGCGCGCAGGTTAAACGCAAGACCCAGCGTATCGTAGCCGACGCCAATGTTTGCAGAGGTAGCAGGTACAGATACGGTCAAGATGGTGTTGTCGAGCATGTAGAACCTGCTTTCTCAGAGTCTAACAAGCAAAAATACGCCCGCATGCTTCAGAAACGTACGAAGCAAGCTGTTCCTTCTCGCGAACGTCAGTATGAATGATAACGTTATCATTCAGCGATGAAAGCTGGATTGGCGGATTAGTGCCCGTGATTTCGGCGAGCGTATGCATGCACGCAAAGTCATCCAGGCCAGCGGTCGAGTGTTCCAGCGCGGCAAGCACGTCGGACGAAAACTTATACGGGCTAGCAGTGGACAGACAAACGCGCACGTTACCCGCCTGGCGAGAAACCCTGTCAAGCACGTGCTTTGCGACTGCTGTGTGAGGGTCAATCAGCACACGACAATTCTCCCAGGTAGAACGGATAGTCTCACGAGTCTGGTCGTCGGTGGCAAAGCCAGCATCAAAGGTTTCGCGGATGGTGTCCATCACCTGAGCAGGAACCGTGTAAATACCCTTGGTTACCAGCTGGTTCATCAGATAGCTGACAAGCTCAGTATCTTTGCCGGACGCAAGATAGAGGAGTCGTTCAAGGTTTGATGAAACCAGAATGTCCATTGATGGCGAGATGGTCTTTTCAAATGCGCGTCTGCGATCATAGATGCCTGTTTCCAAGAAATCAGTCAGCACCTTATTGCTGTTAGAAGCCACAATGAGGCGATCAACAGGTAGTCCCATTTCTTTTGCAAAGTAACCTGCGAGGACGTCGCCAAAATTGCCGGTTGGCACGCAGAAAGTAACTTTTTGACCCTGAGCGATGGCGCCCTTGGCAACAAGCTGGGCATATGCGTCAAAGTAGTAGGTTACCTGCGGGGCCAAACGACCAATATTGATGGAGTTTGCGCTGGAAAGTACCGTGCCCTTACCGGCCAACTCATGCGCCAACTCCTTGTTAGCAAAGATTGCTTTAGCGGCGTTTTGAGCGTCGTCAAAGTTTCCCTTAACAGCGCAAACAGCTACGTTAGAGCCTTTTTGAGTCACCATCTGCAGGCGTTGAATATCAGAAACCTTGCCTTCAGGGTAAAAGACGGTGATTCCCATACCAGGAACATCTTTGAAGCCCTCAAGTGCTGCTTTACCAGTGTCTCCGGAGGTGGCGGTCACAATCATGATGTTCTTGCCGGCGGTGACAGCCACGTACGCAGTACCCTCAGCGTTGACAGCGCCAGCTGCGTCCGCGTCCTCGCGAGCAACACTCATCAGGCGGGGGAGCATCTGAAGCGCAACGTCTTTGAAAGCCGACGTTGGACCATGGAAGAGCTCAAGCAGCCAGTCTTCTCCGATAGCAGAAACAGGCGTGATAGCCTGGGTGTCCCACTGAGAGCCATACGCGCCCTCAATACAGCGAGTCAGCTCTTCAGCAGAGTAGTCGTCCAGCAGAGCAGAAAGCACGTCAAAAGCAGTAGCCTTAAAGCCCTGAGCACAAACCTTTGCAAGATCGAGGGGTTTCTCGCCAATTGAATCTTGGATATAAAGGCCGCCGTCGGGAGCAATTCCCTGCAAAATGGCCTGCTTAGCCAAGACGTTATGGTCGGAGCTTCTTGTGCTGTGATATGCGACGGCCATGAAACCACCAATCTTTAGAACGTGCCGCGTGTTGAACGGGTCGCGCTGCGCTTGTTGCACGCGCCATGTTGCGCGTGTTGTGCGCGTGCAAATTGCGCGTCTCGCGTGTTGCGTTTCTATTATTTTAACAGTGAGAAGTAAATGTCGCTTGTAACATAGAATTGTTCATAGCATTATGAAGACGAGAAAAACTGTCGATTAGATTCTGTCTAGGTTTTTGGTAGTTTTTGTCTATGAGATTGTTATCAGTGCAGTCACCTTTGCGTGCGGTTGTCCTTGCTCTGCAATTAGCCTTGCAGGTAATCGGTTTTCTCGCAAAATGACTGCTAGATTTGGAGTTATATGCAAAACGTTGCCCTACTTGGATTTGGAACGGTTGGTGCTTCAGTTGTGCGCATTCTTGATGAGCGCGTTTCTGACGTTAACCTGACGTCCATCTTGGTGAGAGCTGGTAAAGAGCACGTTGACCCTCGGGCAACATCTGATTTTGATGCGCTCTTGTCTGACCCTGCGCTCGATACAGTTGTTGAGTGCATGGGCGGCCTCACGCCAGCCTATGAGTACATCAAAGCTGCGCTGACTGCTAAGAAAAATGTAGTCACCTCAAATAAAGCCGTGGTATCTGCTCATTTTGAGGAGTTTATGACACTTGCCGCTGAAGCGGGCGTCAACTTTAAGATCGAAGCATGCGTGTGCGGTGGCATTCCTTGGATAGCAGGAATTCAGAAAGTTCGTCGTATTGACGAGATTTCTGCGTTCTGGGGAATCATGAACGGCACCACCAACTACATTGTCTATTCCATGCTCAAAGACGGAACGGACTTTGCTGAGGTTCTGAGCAAGGCTCAGGAGCTGGGTTACGCCGAGCGAGACCCGTCAAGCGATATCGACGGCATCGATGTCCGCTCTAAGACCATGATTTCTGCGTCCATTGCCTTTGATGTTATTTG
>JABZGZ010000001.1:0-118136 GCA_015259105.1 Atopobium sp.
GGCCAGACTTGATGGACAGTGCATTTGCACCAAGCTAGCTCCTACAAAAGGGAAGTGCTTCTACATGCTGCATCAACCAGTTTGTGGAGAAAAATTTCTCGAAAATTGAGACTAGACCAAAGCCAGAAAAGTCTATAGAATATCCTCTGCACTTGATGCCGCTATAGCTCAGCTGGTAGAGCAACTGACTTGTAATCAGTAGGTCCCGGGTTCGAAGCCTGGTGGCGGCACCACTTGAATTTTCAGCCAGGCATTGCCTGGCTTTTTTCGTGCGATTTTTGGGCATTCGCGACGTATCGCGTATGGCTCTTACAGACAACCGCTAAAGCCCGCGTCCATTTGGCGAGAAAACCGCTTGTAATTGTGGAAAATATTTGATAAGATACGCCCGGTTGGGTGGATTACGTTGACAAGATTTTTATTCAATCGTAATATTTTCCCGCTTGAGAGGTAATTGGAAGATCAACTAGACTTCCTGCGTACGTTAAACCGCAAGGTAAACAGCGCACACAATTGCTTCTAGAGTGCTTGAAAACGGCATTCGGGGATATGGCACAGCGGCAACTGCGGCGGACTGTAAATCCGCTCCTTATTGGTTCCTTGGTTCGAGTCCAAGTATCCCCACCACGCCCGTGTAGCTCAGTAGGTAGAGCACTTCGTTGGTAACGAAGAGGTCACCGGTTCAAATCCGGTCGCGGGCTCCATTTTTCAAGCGGCATTTATGCCGGCGTAGCTCAGCTGGTTAGAGCACACGGCTCATACCCGTGACGTCACTGGTTCGAATCCAGTCGCCGGTACCAGACTCTTTACGGCGTACATGTCCTAGACATTTGCGCCGTTGAGTATAAACAGACGTTTTTTCACCACGGTCTAGCCCGAGGGTTAGTTCCAGAAGGAGGATTGGCAATGGCCAAGGAAAAGTTTGACCGCACAAAGCCACACGTAAACATCGGTACCATTGGTCACGTCGACCACGGTAAGACTACCCTTACCGCAGCAATCACCAAGGTTCTCTCTGAGACCGAGGGCTGCAAGGCAGACTATACCGCCTTCGAGAACATCGATAAGGCTCCAGAGGAGCGTCAGCGTGGTATTACCATTTCCGTTGCTCACGTTGAGTACGAGACTTGGGAGCGCCATTACGCTCACGTCGACTGCCCTGGCCACGCAGACTACATCAAGAACATGATTTCTGGTGCAGCTCAGATGGACGGCGCAATCCTCGTTATTGCTGCAACCGATGGTCCTATGGCTCAGACTCGTGAGCACATCCTTCTTGCACGTCAGGTCGGCGTTCCTTACATCGTCGTCTTCCTGAACAAGTGCGACATGGTCGACGATGACGAGCTCATCGACCTCGTCGAGATGGAGACCCGTGACCTTCTCTCCGAGTACGACTTCCCAGGCGATGACCTTCCAATCATCCGTGGTTCCGCTCTCGGCGCTCTTAACGGCGAGGAGAAGTGGGTTGAGTCCATCCGTGAGCTCATGCACACTGTTGACTCCTACATCCCAACACCAGCTCGTGACAACGAGAAGCCATTCCTGATGGCAATCGAGGACGTCATGACCATTTCTGGTCGTGGTACCGTTGCTACCGGCCGTGTTGAGCGTGGTGAGCTCAAGCTCAACGATCCAGTCGAGATCGTTGGTATTAAGCCAACTCAGAACTCTGTTGCTACCGGCATTGAGATGTTCCGTAAGACCATGGACTTCTGCGAGGCTGGCGACAACGTTGGTATTCTTCTTCGTGGTGTTAAGCGCGAGGACATCGAGCGCGGTCAGGTTCTCTGCAAGCCTGGTACCGTTACTCCACACAAGAAGTTCACCGGTGAGGTTTACGTTCTTACTAAGGAAGAGGGCGGCCGTCACACCCCATTCTTCTCTGGTTACCGTCCACAGTTCTACTTCCGTACAACTGACGTAACCGGCGACATCTACGAGCTCACCGATGCAAACGGTGGCAAGGTAGAGATGGCTATGCCTGGTGACCACATCACCGTTGGCTGCGAGCTCATTCACCCAATCGCTCTTGAGCAGGGTCTGAAGTTCGCTATCCGCGAGGGTGGCCACACCGTCGGCGATGGCCGTGTTTCCACCGTCATCGAGTAACTTCTTTAAAAGTTGCTAACTTGCCCGGCGTGCTCTTTTGCGCGCCGGGTTTTTTGTCGAGAAAAAATATGTGAACGCCTAGAGTAATTAGAGAAAAGTATTGACATCTCTGGGTAGTGGGTGCTAACCTAAGCAACCGCGTCACATTTCGAGAATACATCTCGTGACCGTGTTCAGGAGGATCAATGCGTACACTCGTTACTCTCGCCTGCACTGAGTGCAAGCGTCGTAATTACACTACGGACAAGAACAAGTCCAACAACCCAGATCGTATGGAGTTGAAGAAGTACTGCCCATGGTGCCACAAGCACACGGTACATCGCGAGACCCGCTAGGCTAGGTGGGTTCGTTCTAGGCCAGTAGCTCCAATGGTAGAGCGGCGGTCTCCAAAACCGTTTGTTGAGGGTTCGAGTCCTTCCTGGCCTGCCAGATAACTTCACCGGCCTTCCCATAAGGGTTGGCCGGTTTGTATGTAGGTATAACATCCAAGGGAGCGTAGGATGGCAAATAAGGAGCGCAATAAGAGGAGCGCACGTAAGGCTCGCGCAGAAGAGCGCGCCCAGCGTGAGGCCCTTCAGGCTGAAGCTACTCCTGAAGCTTCTGCTAAGGCCACTAAGGCTGAGGCAAAGAAGCAGGAGAAGTCCATTCAGCGTAATGCTAACCCTGGCTTCTTTGGCCGCCTGGGTGCTTATTTTGCAGGCGTTCGTACAGAAATGCACCGCGTTGTGTGGCCTTCAAGCTCTGAGCTTGCTGGTTTCTCTGTAGCCGTAATTGCAACAATCATTTTCTTTGGCTTGGTAACTTGGCTGGTTGATACTGGCATTGTTGCTGGTCTCGTCGCCTTTACTGGACTGAGGGGATAATCAATGGCTAAGCGCTGGTATGTAGTTCACACCTATTCAGGTTATGAGAACAAGGTAAAGACAGACCTTGAGCACCGTATTGAGACCTATGGTCTTGAGCGTGCTGTTGTTGATATTCAGATTCCTACTGAGGAAGTTACTGAGGTCAAGGACGGCGGAAAGCGCGAGACCAAAGAGTCCAAGGTATTCCCAGGTTATGTTCTTGTTCGCATGGAGCTGGATGACAATACCTGGGCTGTTGTTCGCAACACCCCAGGCGTAACTGGTTTTGTTGGCATTGACGGCAAGCCAGTTCCTCTGCGTCGCGATGAGTTCGATAAGATTATGCGTCGTGGCGGCATGAAGACGGGTAACCCTGTACCTAAGCGTACAGCAACCAATATTGAGGTCGGTCAGGCAATTCACGTTCTTTCTGGTCCTCTCGCTGACTTCGACGGTACTGTTTCTGAGGTCAACGCAGAGTCCGGCAAGATCAAGGTAATGCTCACTATCTTTGGTCGCGAGACTCCGGTTGAGCTCACCATGGATCAGATTTCCCTGATAGACTAGTAACTAACGGCTTATCCCGCACTTCTCGTCCCTTGTGGATTGCTTCTCGGGAGTGCGCGAGAATAGACTCACAAGATTTCAAACAGGAGGCTTAACATGCCCGCAAAGAAGGTTGTTAACTTTATTAAGCTGCAGATTCCTGCAGGCCAGGCAAACCCAGCTCCTCCAGTAGGACCAGCTCTGGGTGCTGCACAGGTCAACATTATGCAGTTCTGCCAGGCATTCAACGCTGCAACTCAGGACAAGGCTGGCGACATCATCCCAGTCGAGATTTCTGTTTACGAGGATCGCTCCTTTGACTTCGTAACCAAGACTCCTCCAGCAGCTCAGCTCATCAAGAAGGAGCTTCACCTCAAGGGTGGTTCCGGTGTTCCTCAGCGCGATAAGGTTGGCCAGCTCTCCCAGGAGCAGCTCACCAAGATCGCTGAGATCAAGATGCCTGACCTCAACGCAAACGACATTGAGGCTGCAAAGAAGATCGTCGCTGGTACCGCTCGTTCCATGGGTGTAACCATCGCCGAGTAGTGTTTACTCCCGTCAGCCATTTGTGTGGCTGACGGTTGTTTTGTCAGAGCATCCGACGTTAGTGCACATAGTTGGGTTTCTCGCCAAGAGGGCGTAACTATGGACGGAAGATGCAGGAGTGGGAGGGCAGACGCCCGCTAACCACAGGAGGTACATAATGCCTAAGCACGGAAAGAACTACAAGAATGCAGTTGCCAAGGTAGACGGTGCAAACCTCTACAGCCCAAAAGAGGCAGTAACCCTGTCTAAGGAGCTTGCAACTGCTAAGTTTGACGAGACCATTGAGGTAGCAATTCGCCTTGGTGTCGATACTCGTAAGGCTGACCAGAACGTCCGCGGTTCCATTTCTCTGCCTCACGGCACTGGTAAGACCGTTCGCGTTGCAGTCTTCGCAGAGGGCGAGAAGGCCCGCGAGGCTGAGGCAGCTGGCGCTGACATCGTCGGTGGCGACGAGCTCATCGCAGAGGTCGAGAAGGGCATGCTTGACTTTGACGCAGCAATCGCAACCCCTCAGATGATGGGTAAGGTTGGCCGTCTTGGTCGCGTTCTTGGTCCTCGTGGCCTTATGCCTAACCCTAAGCTTGGTACCGTTACCATGGATGTTGCAAAGATGGTTAACGAGCTCAAGGCTGGTCGTGTTGAGTATCGTGCAGATCGTTTTGGTATCTGCCACGTTGCAATCGGCAAGGCTTCTTTTGAGGTCCAGCAGCTTGTTGAGAACTATGGCGCACTGATCTCCGAGATCATCCGCGTCAAGCCATCCAGCGCTAAGGGTAAGTACGTCAAGACCGTTGCTATTTCCTCTACTATGGGCCCTGGCATCAAGGTTGATCCAACCAAGGTTCGTAACCTCATGGAGGACTAAGCTAAACGCTTAGAAGTACCTAGCACGTTTAATCCGGTATCCGCTTGCAGGTACCGGATTTTTCTTGAAGCGTGCATGCGGTTTAGGCGTGGACTCGGCTTGCAGTGGGCGTGCGGTTTGAGGCGTGGACTCTGCTTGCGGCGCGCGTGTGGCTGATGTGTGTGGCTGAGTTGTGCGTAGCTGCTTAGCCGCCCTTCTCGTCAAATTTTTGTGAAGAGAAAGAAATTGCGCGCTCAACCTTGACTTGGATAGTTTTTTGCTGCACAATATCCAACGCAAGACAGACGTCTTGTAGTTGCACGTTCGCTGCCAAAGACAGCCGGCGCCTTGAATCCAAGGCTTAATGGGAATTCCCGCCTGCCGAGGTGGTCTTGAGATTAGTACATCCAGACCCCGCTTTGGTTGCCAAAGTGGGGTCTTTTCATGTGAGGGCCGCACCTGTTGGCGCTCGTGCCTGAGACATGATAAAGGAGGTGTACTACATGCCAGCTCAGTCTAAACTTGATTTGCTCGAGAAGGTTTCCGCTTCTCTCGACAACTCCAAGGGCCTGTTTGTTATCGACTATCGTGGTCTCTCCGTAAAGGAGACTCAGGAGCTTCGCCGCGCACTTACCGCAGCAGGCGCTCACATGAAGGTCTATAAGAACAACATCGTCAAGATTGCTCTTAAGAACGCTGGTATGCCAGAGATTGACGAGATGCTCGCCGGTACCTGCGCATACGTTTTCTATGAGAATGATCCTGTCGAGGCCGCTAAGGTCATCAAGGATCAGGCCAAGAAGCTCAAGAAAGTTGAGTTCATTGGTGGTATCGCTGATGGTCAGGCACTTACTGCTGACGAGGCAAAGGCTTACGCAGATCTTCCTTCTCGCGAGGAGCTCATTGCAAAGCTTGTCTTCGTTGTTGCAAGCCCACTTACCGGTATTGCACAGGTTTGCGCTGGTCCAGCTCGTGGACTCGCAACCGCTCTTTCTGCAGTCGCAGATCAGAAGAACGCTGCATAAGCAACGTTTTGTTGTACCCGCGCATTGGCGCAAACCGCGTGAGAGTGTAGACGCACTTAAACGCACACATACAAGCCGGGCTTTTGCCCAGATGCAGTACAAAGGCTGCATCGTTTAAAAAGGAGAATTGACATGGCTGTCACTAAAGATGAGATCATTGAGGCCCTTAAAGAGATGCCAGCACTCGAGCTTTCTGAGCTCGTTCACGAGCTTGAGGACGTCTTTGGCGTTTCCGCTGCTGCTCCTGTAGCTGTCGCTGCTGCTCCTGCAGCTGGTGGCGCTGCTGAGGAGGCAGAGGAGAAGACCAACTTTGACGTTGTCCTCGAGGGCTTCGGCGACAACAAGATCGGCGTCATCAAGGTTGTCCGTGCTCTTACCAACCTTGGCCTCAAGGAGGCAAAGGAGGTCGTCGAGGGTGCTCCTAAGGCAGTCCTCGAGGGCGCTAAGAAGGAGGACGCTGAGGCTGCTAAGGCTCAGCTCGAGGAGGCTGGCGCTACCGTCACCCTTAAGTAAGTCCATCCTACATAGCTTACTGGAGAGGTCAGACTTCGGTCTGGCCTCTTTTTTGTTTGCCTGGCGAGAAATCCGTGCGCTCGGGGCGCATGAAGCTGAGATGCTTTTACAGCAGCCGGAAACGCGCATCACGCTGGGGCGCTTTAGCTGCAGCCTGAAAAGTGCATCAAGCTGGGACGCATTTGCTGCAGCCTGAAAAGTACATCAAGTCTGAGTGATTTGCCGGATTTTCTCGCCATGTCTGAGCGATTTGCCTGTTTTTCTCGCCTTGTCTGAGTACTTTTGCTCAGACTTGGTGTGCATTTCAGGCTCATAAATCCTGCGTGATTGCTCTAGCTTACTGCGTGACTTAACCCAGCTTCCTCGCGCCTGATTTCTACAAAGAATCTGTAACTTTTGCCTAAAATTGCAAAAGAATCTGTGGATTTGCCTGATTTTGCAAAAGAATCGGTGGCTCAAATACAGATTCTTTGCACTTTTCAGGCGCACCCAGCAAAAGGCCGGGGCTCGTGGAGCGCCATGCGAAGCGACGCGGCGGGGGAGAGCCGCTCACCGAAAGTGATTTCTGCCTCCGTGGACCTTCTCCACAAAATCTTCATATATAGAAAAGACGAGTTAGTCAAGTATTTACCTGCAACATAACGTTTGTGCAGTTGAAAAACATAAACGCGATAATATAGTCAAAACGTCTTAAAAAATCAAGTGTTTTTCTGTTGACGCGCATTAAAATCTTGACTAAATTACTAGGTTGCGACAATTGCCACCTTCCACCCTTTTGAAGGAGGACAACCTGGTGTCTACCGCTAAAAAGACTTCCCTCACCACGCCTCAGGCGCATACTGGACGCAGGACGTTCAGTAAGATTCCCGCAGCTATGCAGCTGCCAAATCTGATTTCTGTACAGAAGGAATCATTTGAGCGCTTTATGGGAGAGGGCCTTGCAGAGTCCTTCGCTGAGTTCTCGCCAATTGAGAACAGCGCTGGAACCATGCAGGTCACCTTTGGTGACCATCAGTTCGGCGACCCTGCCAATTCAATGGCTGAGTGTCGTGCAAAAGACATTTCATATCAAGCACCTCTTTTTGTTGACGTCCGTTTTGTCAACAAAGAGACTGGTGAGATGAAGGAACAGCTTGTCTTCATGGGTGATTTCCCACTGATGACTGAGCGCGGTACCTTCATCATCAACGGTTCTGAGCGTGTTGTGGTTTCACAGCTCGTCCGTTCACCTGGCGTGTACTTCTCGTCAGAGATGGACAACGGTGTTCTGGTCCACAAGTCTCAGTTCATTCCTGCACGTGGCGCATGGCTTGAGTTTGAGGTTGATAAGCGCGGCCACCTGGTCGTCTCCATTGACCGCAAGCGTCGCCAGAGCGCTACCGTTTTCCTCCGTGCACTTGGTATCGCTGTTACCGATGACGAGATTCTCTCGCTCCTTGGCGATTCCGATGTTGTTCGCAACACACTTGAGCGTGATGTTGCAACTACACGTGAGGATGCTCTTATCGAGATTTATCGTCGTCAGCGTCCAGGCGAGCCACCAACTGTTGACTCTGCCCGTTCTCTGCTTGACGGCCTCTTCTTCAACGAGCAGCGCTATGACCTTGCTCGCGTTGGTCGTTACAAGATCAATAAGAAGCTTGAGGAAGAGATTCCTGCAGATGTTCGTGTCCTTACCAAAGAGGACATTGTCGCAGCTCTTCAGTACCTTCTTGCAGTGCATGCAGGTGATGAGTCTAAGCACCTTGATGACATTGACCACTTTGGCAACCGCCGCGTCCGTACCGTTGGCGAGCTGGTCCAGAACCAGTTCCGCATTGGTATGAGCCGCATGGAGCGCGTTGTTCGTGAGCGTATGGCATCTCAGGACGCAGACGACATCACTCCACAGTCTTTGATCAACATCCGTCCAATTGTTGCTGCAATCAAGGAGTTCTTCGGTTCTTCTCAGCTTTCGCAGTTCATGGACCAGGCAAACCCACTTGCTGGTTTGACCCACAAGCGTCGTCTTTCTGCTCTGGGACCTGGCGGTCTTGCAGGACACAAGTCCGGCTCCAGCCGTCGTACCAACGTTCCTACCGCAGTCCGCGACGTTCACAACTCGCACTACTCCCGTATGTGCCCAATCGAGACTCCTGAGGGACCAAACATTGGTCTTATCGGCTCCTTGGCACTGTACGCTCACGTAAATGAGTACGGCTTTATCGAGGCTCCTTATCGTAAAGTCACAGACGGTGTTGTTTCTGACGACATCGTGTGGATGACTGCAGACGAGGAGGAGAATCACATCATTGCTCCTGCTAACACCCCAATTGACCCTAAGACTAAGAAGTTTGTTGAGGTTGACGCAGACGGCAAGATTGTTGATGCAGACCGCGTTATTGCACGTACCCGCGACTTCGACGGTTCCTTCGGTGCACCTGCACAGGTTCCTGTTGAGGACGTTGACTACATGGATGTTTCTCCACGTCAGCTTCTCTCCGTCGCAGCTAACCTCATTCCATTCCTTGAGCACGACGATGCAAAGCGTACCCTCATGGGTGCAAACATGCAGCGTCAGGCCGTGCCTCTGATTCAGTCCCACGCTCCATTTGTTGGAACTGGTATGGAGGGCCGCGCAGCTCAGGACTCTGGTGAGCTTATTTGCGCAGAGTTTGCCGGCGAGGTCACCGAGGTTGACGCAGCTCACGTAGTCATTTACTCCGATGAGCACGGTTCTCAGCGCTACGATCTTCCTAAGTACGAGCGTTCTAACCAGTCTACTTGCATCAACCACCGTCCAATTGTCACAGTTGGACAGAAGGTCGAGAAGGGCCAGCCAATCGCAGACGGTCCATCTGTTGACCACTCTGAGCTGGCACTTGGTGCAAACCTTACCGTTGCTTACATGCCATGGGAAGGCTACAACTACGAGGACGGTATTATCGTCTCCGAGCGTGTTGTTCAGGAAGACCTTCTGACTTCCGTTAACATTTCCCGCCACGAGATTGATGCTCGTGACACCAAGCTTGGTGCTGAGGAGATTACCCGCGAGATTCCAAACCTTGGTGAGGACATGCTCGCAAACCTCGATGATGACGGTATCATCCGCATCGGCGCTGAGGTTGGCCCTGGCGATATTCTGGTTGGTAAGGTCACTCCTAAGGGTGAGACTGCTCTGACCGCAGAAGAGCGCCTGCTTCGCGCAATCTTCGGTGCTAAGGCACACGATGTTCGTGATACTTCCCTTAAGATGCCACACGGCTCCTATGGCCGCGTTGTTGACGTTGTCCGCTTCAGCCGTGAGGCTGGAGACGACCTGCCTCCAGGAGTAAACGACCTGGTCCGCGTCTTTGTTGCTCAGCGCAGAAAGATCCAGCAGGGCGATAAGATCGCTGGTCGTCACGGTAACAAGGGTGTTATTTGTAAGGTTCTCCCAGTTGAGGACATGCCTTACATGGCAGACGGTACCCCAGTAGACGTTATTCTCGACCCACTGGGTGTTCCTTCCCGTATGAACGTTGGTCAGCTGCTTGAGTGCCACCTTGGTTGGGGCGCTGCACACGGTTGGGATGACGATGACGCGGATTCTAAGCGTTACGTTGAAGGCCCAATTCCTGTTGCAACACCACTCTTTGACGGTGCTACTGATGAGTCCGTTGCAGAGATTGTTCGCCGCACCAACATCAACATGATCAACAAGGCTCTCAAGGAGTACGGCGAGGACATGCGTGAGGAGTTTGTTCCACAGCTCAACGAGCGTGGTAAGACTACCCTCTACGATGGTCGTACCGGCGAGGCATTCAAGAGCCCAATTACCGTTGGTGTTTCTTACATTCTGAAGCTCGGCCACATGGTTGACGATAAGATCCACGCACGTTCAACTGGTCCTTACTCTCTTGTTACCCAGCAGCCTCTGGGTGGTAAGGCACAGTTCGGCGGTCAGCGCTTTGGTGAGATGGAGGTTTGGGCACTGTATGCATACGGTGCTGCTAACGTCCTCCAGGAGATCCTCACCGTTAAGTCTGACGATACCAACGGCCGTGTTAAGACCTATGAGTCCATTGTTAAGGGCGAGAACATTCCTACTGCAGGAATTCCTGAGTCCTTCAAGGTTCTGGTCAAAGAGATTCGCTCCCTGGCACTTGACATTGAGCCAATCTCCTATCGTAAGCGTACAAATACCGCAAAGGTCACAGATCCTGAGGAGAAGAACGCTGTTGAGATCCTCAACGACCTTGGCTTCACTGAGGTAACCGCTTCCGACCTGTCCCAAGACGCTGAGGGTGCATCCGCACTCGTAGGCGACGCGACCACCGATAAGGAGTAGCGACTGTGGCAGATTTCGATTCCACTGAATTTGACGCTATTAAAATTTCTCTAGCGTCTGCTGATGATATCCGCGGTTGGTCCTATGGCGAGGTAAAGAAGCCTGAGACCATCAACTACCGTACCCTTAAGCCAGAAAAGGACGGCCTTTTCTGCGAGAAGATCTTTGGACCGGTAAGGGACTGGGAGTGCGCCTGCGGTAAGTATAAAGGCATTCGCTTCAAGGGCATTACCTGCGAGCGCTGCGGTGTTGAAGTAACCACCGCAAAGGTTCGTCGTGACCGCATGGGCCACATCGAGCTTGCTGCTCCTGTAAGCCACATCTGGTACTTCAAGAGTCCAACCAGCTTCCCACTGGCACGTCTTCTTGACATCAAGAGCAAGGACCTCGAGAAAGTCCTCTACTTTGCATCTTACGTAATCACCAGTGTTGACACTGAGGCACGTGAGGCTGACGTAGACGATCTTCGTGAGGAGCTTGCAGCAGATATCGAAGAGCTTGACGCAGAGCGCGACGATCAGATTGCACGTCTTCGCGAGCAGGGCCAGCCACAGGATGACGAGTTTGGCGATTTTGAGCCTCTTTCTGAGGACGAGATTCGTGCAGGCGTCGCTGATCTTGAGGAAGAGTACGAGGAAGAGAAGACGCTTCGTCGTGAGGCTTTCGAGAAGTTCATGCAGCTTGAGACCAGAGAGCTCATCTCCGATGAGGGTCTGTTCTCCGAGCTTAAGCGCTACTATGGCATCTACTTCAAGGGTGGTATGGGTGCAGAGGCAGTCCGCGACCTTCTTTCCAACATTGATCTTGAGAAAGAGGCCAAGGAGCTCCGCGCTATTATCGCCAATGAGGATGCTCAGAAGCAGAAGCGCGAGAAGGCCATTAAGCGTCTTGAGATTGTTGACGCCTTCCTTAAGGGTGGCAACGATCCAGCTAACATGATTCTTGACGTTGTACCAGTTATTCCACCTGATCTTCGTCCAATGGTTCAGCTTGATGGTGGCCGTTTTGCAGCTTCCGACTTAAACGATTTGTATCGTCGTGTTATTAACCGTAACAATCGTCTTAAGCGCCTGCTTGACCTTGACGCACCTTCCATCATTGTTAACAACGAGAAGCGCATGCTTCAGGAGTCCGTTGACGCTCTGTTTGACAACGGTCGCCGTGGCCGTCCTGTTACCGGCCGTGGTGGACGTCCTCTGAAGTCTCTTGCTGAGGCCCTTAAGGGTAAGCAGGGTCGCTTCCGTCAGAACCTTCTGGGTAAGCGTGTTGACTACTCTGGCCGTTCCGTCATTGTTGTTGACCCACACCTGAAGCTGCACCAGTGCGGTCTTCCATCCGCTATGGCACTTGAGCTCTTCAAGCCATTTGTCATGCGTCGTTTGGTTGAGCTCCGCAAGGTTGAAAACATTAAGGGCGCAAAGCGCGCTATTGACCGTGGTACTCCAGTTGTTTGGGACGTTCTGGATGAGGTCATTCAGGACCGCCTCGTTCTTCTCAACCGCGCACCTACCCTTCACCGTCTGTCCATTCAGGCATTTGAGCCAGTCCTTATCGAGGGTAAGGCAATCCACCTGCACCCACTGGTCTGCGCACCATTCAACGCAGACTTCGACGGCGACCAGATGTCTGTCCACGTGCCACTTTCTACTCAGGCACAGACAGAGGCTCGCATTCTGATGCTCTCCAGCAACAACCTCAGAAGCCCTGCTTCTGGTAAGGTTCTGACCGTTCCTTCTCAGGATATGGTCTTTGGTGTCTACTACCTCACTTCCGAGAAGACCGGTGAAGACGCTAAGACTCTTACCTTTGCAAGCTTTGAGGATGCTCTTCTGGCTATTGAGGCTAACCGTGACCTTGATCTTCAGGCAAAGGTTGTTGTCCGCGTAAGCTCCAAGGATGCAAACGTTGCTGATAGCGATCGTGCTATCTTCCGCGTTATGACTGGCCGCGGTCAGTATGAGGACCTGGACGTTACTGAGGGTACCAAGCGTTTTGAGACCACTGTTGGTCGCATTATCTTCAACCGTCAGTGCCTGCCAGAGGATTACCCATACATCAACTACAAGATGGTTAAGTCCGACATTGGTGTTCTGGTCAACGATTGCTGCGACCGTTACCCAATGGCTGATGTTGAGCCAATTCTGGACAACATCAAGAAGACTGGTTTCCACTACGCAACTCTTGCTGGTCTGACCGTTTCTGTTTGGGACGCTGTTATTCCTCCACACAAGCCACAGCTGCTTCAGGAGGCACAGGACCGCGTTGACCAGATCAACGAGTACTACGAGGACGGCTTCCTTTCCGAGCGAGAGCGTCACGTTGAGGTTGTTAACGCATGGACCGAGTGCACCGATCTTCTCGGCTCTGAAATGCTTACAGGCTTTGCAGAGAACAACCCAATTTACATGATGGCTGACTCTGGAGCTCGTGGTTCTAAGACACAGCTTCGCCAGCTTGCTGGTATGCGAGGCCTGATGGCGGATATGTCCGGTGAAACCATCGACCTTCCAATTAAGGCAAACTTCCGCGAGGGTCTTGAGCCTCTCGAGTACTTCATTTCTACCTACGGTGCTCGTAAGGGTCTGGTAGATACCGCATCCCACACCTCTGACTCTGGTTACCTGACTCGTCGACTTGTTGACGTTGCACAGGACGTCATTGTCCGCGAGGAGGACTGCGGCACTGATGAGGCAGTTACCTATCCTCTGATTAAGCCTGGTCAGACTTCTGTTGATACTGACCTGATTGGCCGCTGCACCCTTGAGGATGTCTGCGATCCAAACACTGGCGAGGTTCTTATCCCTGCTGGTGGCTATGTTGAGTCCAAGCAGGATCTTGAGCGTCTTGTTGAGCACGGCCTTGCTAAGGTTCAGCTCCGCGCGCTTCTGACCTGTAAGTCTAAGTACGGCGTCTGCCAGAAGTGCTACGGCTGGGATCTTTCCACCCGTCGTCCTGTCAACATTGGTACTGCAGTTGGTATTATCGCAGCTCAGTCCATTGGTGAGCCTGGTACTCAGTTGACCATGCGTACCATTCACTCCGGTGGTGTTGCAGGCGCAGACGATATTACGCAGGGTCTTCCTACCGTTGCTCGTATGTTCGACGTCGTCGGCAACGTCAACGAGAAGATTCTTGGCCGCGAGGCTGACCTGGCTCCTGTTTCTGGTGTTCTTCACATTACTCCAGAGACTACCGAGTACCTGCTGCGTATTGTTGATGCAGACGATGCTTCCCGTGTCATCGAGGAGTGGCGTGTACCTGCATCCGTCCGCTTCATGCCTGGCATTGAGGATGGCGTTGTTGTCCGTGCTGGTGACCAGATTACCCGCGGCTTCGTCAACTTCCGTATGCTCCGTCGACTCACTGACATTGAGTCCACTATGCACACCTTCGTTGAGTCTGTTAAGGACGTCTATACCTCCCAGGGTGTAGAACTCAACGATAAGCACATCGAGGTTATCGCACGTCAGATGCTTCGTCGTGTTCAGGTTACTAACCCAGGTGACTCTTCGTACCTGCTTGGTCAGTATGTGGACCGCTATGTCTTCGCAGAGACTGTCCAGAACATTGCCCTTGCTGGTGGTACTCCACCAGAGGCAGAGCCAGCAATCCTTGGTACTCTGAAGGTTGCAAGCTCTATCGATTCTTGGCTCTCCAGCGCATCGTTCATTCGTACTGCAGGCGTTCTTACCTCTGCAGCTATCGAGGGCGACGTTGACCACCTGCTTGACCTCAAGTCCAACGTTATTGTTGGTAAGCAGATTCCTGCAGGTACTGGTCTCTCCGCATACAACGATGTTGAGCTTACGTACCACGGCACTAAGATTGATGGCCCAACCTCTTCTCTTGCTAAGTCTCTTCCAGACTGGGCACCAGCAGAGCTTAAGGATATCGAGGAGCAGCTTCCTAAGCAGCTTGACTGGGTCAACGAGGATTACAACGGTGGCGTTTACTCCAAGAATGGCCGCACGCTTTCAAGCGAGGACGCAAAGCTGTATCTCTTCGACGATCTTGGCGTGTCACAGCGTTGGACCAACAAGTTCAGCGAGGTTGGCATTGAGACCGTAGGCGATCTTATCGGTAAGACCGAGGAAGACCTGCTTCGTATCGACGGCATTGGTGCAAAGGCAATCGAGGAGCTCCGCGATGGCCTTGAGGCTCGTAACCTCCTGTACATCCTTGAGCCAGAAGAGGATGAGGCAGATTCTGAGGATCTTTCTCAGCTGCTCAACATGGTCTTCTCGCCAGAAGGCGACGGTGGCTTGATGCTGGGCTCTGCAGCTCCATCCACGCACTCTGATTACACCGAGACACTCATCGGCTCTTCTTCCGACGAGGTTAGCCCTGATGTAATCAACGAGGACCTTGGTTCTCTGGATGACCTTCTCAATCAGGTTGTCCGCATGGACGCTGAGGCAGACGGCGAAGACGAGTAAATAATCTCGCCTGATATATCAAACTTTTTCGGAGATTGACTCCGATACAGAAGAGGACTTCAGCCGTTAGCTGGAGTCCTCTTTTAGTTACGCTTACAGAAGCGAGTATCGGTATATACTAATCTTTTATGAATTACGTTTGGTAAGCCATTTATTTTGCGGCTCTTAAAGGATAGGAATAGCAAATGGATAGTCACTCCCACGATTCTGAACAGTGCGAGCACACTCATTCTACGTGCGATTATGTTTCTGATCAGAAGCTGAATGAATACCTGGTAAACGATGACATCATCTACGATGCAACCCAGATTTTTGATGCACTGTCTGATTTCACGCGATTCCAGATTTTGGGTGCTCTAGTAAATGGCGAGAAAAGCGTAACAGAGCTGCAGGAAATGCTTTCGGTATCTCAGTCAGCAACCTCTCACCAGTTGCGTCTTTTGCGCGACCGCGGTCTTGTCAATGCAAAAAGAGATGGCAGAAAAGTTATCTACTCACTTGCAGATGAGCACGTCACAACGCTAATCCGCGTTGGCCTTGCACACGCCGCACACCTTTTAGGTCATTAACATACGTATCGGAATTGTGGAGAGAACTTATGGGTGAGTATCGCATCATTGAAGTTAAGCAGAGTGTTTTTGCAGCTAACGAGAAAAGCGCAGATCAACTAAGGGAAGAAATGAAGAAAAAGGGAACCCTGCTGGTAAACCTTATGTCTTCTCCTGGTTCTGGTAAAACTACTACCCTTAAAAAGACCATTGCCGCTCTGAATGGCAAGCTTTCGCTCGCTGTTATGGAAGCTGATATTGATTCAGATGTTGATGCTGCTGCTATTTCTGAAACAGGGGTAAAAGCAATTCAGCTGCACACGGGCGGCATGTGTCACCTTGATGCGCATATGTGTGCTCAGGGTCTTGAAGGTCTCAACGCAGGCGATGTGGATCTTATCTTTTTAGAGAACGTTGGAAACTTGGTATGTCCGGCAGAGTTTGATACCGGCGCTGGCGTAAACGTCACCATACTTTCTGTTCCTGAAGGCGATGATAAGCCGCTGAAGTATCCACTGATGTACCAGGTTTGTGATGTGGTGCTTGTTAACAAGATAGACGTAGCACCGTATTTTGATTTTGACCTGGAAAAACTCAAGAAAAATGTAGCCCTTAGAAATCCAAAGGCACTCGTTATTCCTTTCTCTGCCAAAACTGGGGAAGGATTAGACGCTTGGACTGAATGGCTTTCTCGCAAAGTTGCTGAGTGGAAAAGCAGTCAGTAACTCATGATGAGCGCTTAAAGAATGTCTTATGCCTGATAGGAGAGGTCATGGCAGAGGAAGTACCAGCACGTAAGACCCCAAAAGATGGAAATGCCATGCGTGGCAGTCTTACTGATGAAGAAATTGCACGCAGAAATGTATTGCCAACTACTAACCCTGCTGGTGGTCCTATTCGTATACTCGCTCAAAATCACATTACTGAAAATGACGAGGTAGTTCATTACAAAACCGTAGATCCAAATGAGCCTGGACCAGCTTCTTCTGAGCAATTTAAGCCCCTTGTAAGAGATGAAGTTCAAAAAATTACCAGTCGCCTCGGTCACAAAATTGTAAAAGATGACCCAGAATATTGGGGAATTGCAGCAATTATGACTGAGGAAGAGGCTGCGGTAACCAAACACATGAAGGTTCGCCAGCCAGCTACTTTAGAGGAGCTTTGCAAGCGTACCGGCAAAACTGCAGAAGAGCTTCAACCTATCCTAGATACCCTGTCTGTAAAGGGCATGATCGAGTACAACTGGGAAAATAAGAGCAAGCAAAAGCAGTATGTTCTTCCCATGTTTGTTCCCGGCTCCGCAGAGTTTACGGTGATGAACGAGAGCCAACTAGAAGAACACCCCGAGATGGCTTCTTTGTTCGAACGTATGACCTATCTACCGCTCAAAAATGTCACCAAACTGGTTCCTGAGGGTGGCGCAGGTGTTGGAATGCATGTCATTCCTGTTGAGCGTTCTATTGAGCAGGTCAATCATACCGTTACCGTTGAGCATATCTCGCATTGGCTCAAGAAATACGATAGATATGCTGCAACTCCCTGTTCTTGTCGCCTTGCTGAGCGCGTTCGAGGCGACGGCTGCGCTGACGATCCAGAAGATTGGTGTCTTGCCATTGGAGATATGGCCGATTACTGCGTAGAAACAGGAAAAGGCCACTACATCACCTACGACGAGGTTATCGATATCTGTACAAAGGCCGAGAAAAACGGTTTTGTTCATCAGATTACTAACATTGACGGTGAAGATAAGATCTTTGCTATTTGTAACTGCAACGTAAATGTTTGCTATGCACTCAGAACTTCTCAGTTGTTTAATACGCCTAATTTGTCTCGCTCTGCTTTTGTAGCTCACGTTGATGAAGAAAAATGTGTTGCTTGTGGTGGATGTGTTGAGGTTTGCCCAGCTGGAGCCCCTCAATTAGGTCAGAAGCTTCCTACCAGGACCGGTAAAATTTCCTATCCAACACAGGATCTTCCCGATGATAAGTTCTGGGGAGAGTCTGATTGGGATTGGAACTATAAAAACAACAACCGCATTGAGTGCCACGACACCGGTACCGCTCCCTGTAAAGTTGCTTGTCCAGCACATATTTCTGTGCAAGGCTATTTGCGCATGGCGGCAGAAGGCCGTTATCGAGATGCGCTTGAGCTGATCAAAAAAGAAAATCCATTCCCAGCTGTTTGTGGTCGCGTGTGCAATAAACGTTGCGAAGCAGCGTGTACACGAGGAACTATTGACCAGGCAGTAGCTATTGATGACGTTAAGAAATTCATTGCTCAAAAAGATCTAGAGGCAGAACATCGCTTTATTCCAGAGCCAGTTATCCCGTCAAATAGAGGTCGATTCAACCAAAAAATTGCCATTATTGGTGCAGGTCCAGCTGGCCTGTCTTGTGCATATTACCTGGCAGAACGCGGTTACAATCCCGTCGTTTTTGAGAAGAACCTCCTTCCTGGCGGAATGATGGTATATGGCATTCCTTCTTACAAGCTCGAGAAAAACGTTGTTGCCGCAGAGATTGACGTCCTTAAAGAAATGGGCGTTGAGATTCGCTGTGGTGTTGAAGTAGGAAAAGACATAACCCTTGATGAGCTGCGTGCTCAAGGCTTTATTGGCTTTTATGTTGCTATTGGTTGTCAGGGTGGTAGAAAAGCCACTATTGCTGGAGAAGACGCAGACGGTGTTATTTCTGCTGTTGACTTCTTGCATTTTGTTACCGAGCATCCTCAGCATGAAGTACACGGTAAGACGGTGGTTATTGGCGGCGGTAATGTTGCTATTGATGCGGCTCGAGTCTCTGCTCGTTGTGGATCAGAGTCAGTCACTATGGTGTGCTTAGAGCAGCCAGAAGAGATGCCTGCACTGCCAGAAGAAATTACAGAAGCACAGGAAGATGGCGTGTCAATCAAAAATGGTTGGGGACCTGCTTTTATTGACACAGATGAGCAAGGACATGTTTGCGGCGTGATGTTTAAACGCTGTACCCGTGTTTTTGACAAGGATAAGCGTTTCTCGCCTTGTTTTAATGATGAACAAACAATGTATCTTGAGGCAGATGCTGTAGTCCTGTCTATTGGACAAACCGTTGAGTGGGGAAGTCTTTTGGAAGGGGAGACGATTGAGCTTACGCGCGGCAATCTTGCGTGTGCTGACTCCCAGACGTATCAGACTGCTCAGCCCGATATCTTTGTAGGCGGAGACGTGTATACGGGCCCTCGCTTTGTTATTGATGCTATTGCTGCAGGTCATGAAGCTGCTGTTTCGTTGCATCGTTTTGTGCAAAAGGGCTCTTCTTTGACTATTGGTCGCAATCAGCGCCATTATGTTGAGCTTGATAAATCAGACGCAGCACTTGAGTCTTGCGGATATGATCATGCGGGTCGTCAGCGTCCTACCTGCGATACGGTTAAAAACATTAGACACAACTGGACAGACCCTAGCCACACCTTTACGCCAGAGCAAATCAGAATCGAGACCGCACGCTGCTTGAAGTGCGGCGCTTCAATTGTTGATGCAAATAAGTGTATTGGATGTGGTCTCTGTACTACACGCTGCGAGTTTGATGCAATTCACCTGTTCCGAGACAATCCTCACTGCTCTGATATGGTTGCCGCAGAGCATAAGGCGGGAAAGATTCTTTCGTATGTTGGAAAACGTGCAGTAAAGATTATTAAGAACCCCGCGAGAAAAACAAAGACTCCTAAGCCTCAGTCACACGTGACAACCGATGAGCTTGGCAATCCCGTTCCTGCGGGTAGTACTGGCATTTCAAGCTAACGTGCAAACAGAAATCAACTAACATGCATGAGCTGGGAATTGCGTTTTACCTCATAGATATGGTTGAAGACCTGGGAAAACAGAACAACCTCACTTCAGTTGCACGTGTAAAACTGCAACTAGGGGAGGTATCTGGAGTTGTTCCAACGTACTTGTTGGATGTATGGCGCTGGGCAGCTGATCGCACGGAGCTGCTACATGGAGCGCAGCTAGAAATCGAAGAAGTACCAGCTCTAACACAGTGTTTATCGTGCAATAAAACGTACGCTACGGTAACGTATGGCCGAAAATGCCCTTATTGTTCTAGCGAGAAAACAGAACTTATCCAAGGCTTAGAAATTGAGCTTGCTGAGATTGAGGCTACCTAGCATTTGTAATTTCTATGAAGTATAGATACGCCCGGCACAGTGGCTTGTTGACATGTGGCTTTCATCAGCGTAAAGTACTTCCCTGCGTAATTCCAAGGGGACAGTGCTGTGTCGCCTTTCGAATATGTAAAACTGCAGGTAGATAGGTATAAGAAGGAGAAGATCTTGCCTACTATTAACCAGCTCGTACGTAAGGGCCGCGTGAGCGTCAAGTCAAAGTCCAAGAACGCCGCTCTTCAGCACAACCCACAGAAGCGTGGTGTTTGCACCCGCGTTTTCACCACTACGCCAAAGAAGCCTAACTCAGCACTCCGTAAGGTTGCTCGTGTTCGTCTTGTTAATGGCATTGAGGTAACCGCTTACATTCCTGGTGAGGGCCACAACCTCCAGGAGCACTCCATTGTTCTGGTTCGTGGCGGCCGTGTCCGTGACCTTCCTGGTGTTCGTTACAAGGTTGTTCGCGGTGCATTCGACTGCGCAGCAGTTCAGAATCGTGCTCAGGGCCGTTCCCGTTACGGCACTAAGCGTGCTAAGTAATCACGTCCACTACTCGAACTAGTTCTTAGGAGATTAATATGCCGCGTCGCGCAGCAGCAGTACGTCGTGAGGTTATGCCTGACGCCGTCTACAACAATCGTCTGGTAACCCAGCTCATTAACAAGGTCCTTCTCGACGGCAAGAAAGCAACCGCAGAGCGCATTGTCTACGGTGCATTTGACATCGTCGCAGAGAAGACTGGCGAGGATGCCCTCACTGTCTTCAAGAAGGCTATGGATAACATTCGCCCAACACTCGAGGTTAAGCCTAAGCGTGTTGGTGGCGCTACTTACCAGGTTCCAATGGAGGTTAACTCCCGCCGTGCAACTACTCTTGCTATCCGCTGGATGGTCACTTTCAGCCGTAGCCGTAAAGAGAAGACCATGGCAGAGCGTCTTGCAAACGAGATCATCGACGCAACTAACGGCGTAGGTGCATCCGTCAAGCGCCGCGAGGACCTGTACAAGATGGCTGAGGCCAACCGCGCCTTCTCCCACTACCGCTTCTAGTCGGAATTCAGGAGTAGCAAACAAATGGCTAAGACTAAGTACAATCTTAAAGACCTCCGCAACATCGGCATCATGGCTCACATCGATGCTGGTAAGACCACCACTACGGAGCGTATTCTTTACTACACCGGTAAGACCCACAAGATTGGTGAGGTCCACGACGGTGCAGCAACCATGGACTGGATGGTTCAGGAGCAGGAGCGCGGCGTAACCATTACTTCCGCAGCTACCACTTGCTTCTGGAAAGACCACGTCATCCAGATCATCGACACCCCAGGTCACGTTGACTTTACCGCTGAGGTTGAGCGTTCTCTTCGTGTTCTGGACGGCGCAGTTGCAGTCTTCGACGCAGTTGCAGGCGTTCAGCCACAGTCCGAGACCGTTTGGCGTCAGGCAACCAAGTACGGCGTACCTCGTATTGCATTCATCAACAAGTTTGACCGCGTAGGCGCAGACTTCTTCCGTGCAATCCAGACCATGCGTGACCGCCTTGGCGCAAACGCAATTGCAGCTCAGGTCCCAATGGGCGCTGAGTCCAACTTCTGGGGTCTTATCGACCTTGTCACCAACACTGCATGGGACTTCAAAGAGGATGCTAAGGGCATGATTTACCCTGAGCCACTCGACGAGATTCCTGCAGAGTTTGTAGAGATTGCAGCTGAGAAGCGTGAAGAGCTTCTTGAGGCAGCTTCTGACTTCTCTGAGGACGTCATGATGGCTGTTCTCGAGGGTGAAGAGGTTGACGTTGAGACCCTTAAGGGTGCTCTTCGTGCTGGCGTTCTTGCTGGTCAGATTAACCCTGTCTTTGTTGGCTCTGCTTACAAGAACAAGGGTATCCAGGAGCTTCTGGACGCAGTCATCGACTTCCTTCCAAGCCCACTGGACGTTCCAGAGATTGATGGCGTCACTCCTAAGGGTGACGAGGCTGTCCGTCACGCAGACGTTAAGGAGCCATTCTCCGCTCTTGCATTCAAGATCATGACTGACCCTTATGTTGGTAAGCTTACCTACATTCGTGTTTACTCTGGTCAGGCAGAGGCAGGTTCTTACGTCTACAACTCCGTCAAGGACAACCGTGAGCGCTTCGGCCGCATCCTTGAGATGAACGCAAACGACCGTGTTGACCGTGACGAGTGCTCCGCAGGCGACATCGTTGCATGCGTTGGTCTGAAGAACACCACTACTGGTGACACCCTTTGTGATGAGAAGAACCCAATCATCCTTGAGTCCATCAGCTTCGCAGATCCTGTTATCGACGTTGCTGTTGAGCCTAAGACCAAGGCTGAGCAGGAGAAGATGTCCATCGGCCTTGCTAAGCTGGCTGAAGAGGACCCAACCTTCCAGGTTCACACTGATCACGAGACCGGCCAGACCATCATTGCTGGTATGGGCGAGCTTCACCTTGAGATTATTGTTGACCGTCTCCGTCGTGAGTTTAAGGTTGACTGCAACGTTGGTAAGCCACAGGTTGCTTACCGTGAGACTGCTGGTAAGGCAGTAAGCCACGCTGAGGGCAAGTTTGTCCGTCAGTCCGGTGGTAAGGGTCAGTATGGCCACGCAGTCATCGACCTTGAGCCACAGGAAGAGGGCAAGGGTTACGAGTTTGTCAACGCTATCGTCGGTGGTGTTATTCCTAAGGAGTACATCCCATCTATCGATAAGGGCATTCGTGAGGCTCTTGAGAACGGCGTCATTGCTGGTTACCCAGTAGTCGACATCAAGGTTACCCTTGTTGACGGTTCTTACCACGAGGTCGACTCTTCTGAGGCAGCATTTAAGATTGCTGGTTCTATGGCAATTAAGGATGCTCTTAAGAAGTCCAACCCTGTCCTTCTCGAGCCAGTTGAGTCTGTTGAGGTTGAGACACCTGAGCAGTACATGGGCGACGTTATGGGCAACCTTTCTTCCCGTCGTGGCAAGATTGAGGGCATGGACGATCGTATGGACGCCAAGGTCATCCGCGCTAAGGTGCCTCTTGGTGAGATGTTCGGTTACGCAACCGACCTTCGTTCCCAGACCCAGGGCCGTGCGAGCTACACCATGCAGTTCGATTCTTACGAGCCCGTTCCTAACGCTGTACGCGAAGAGATTGTCGCCAAAAACGGCGGCTCTGCATCCTAAGTAAACGACCACGAGCTCTAGCTCATTTATGGAGGTACCCAAAGTGTCAAGCCAGAAGATCAGGATTCGCCTCAAGGGCTATGATCACGAGGTCATTGATCAGTCCGCTAAGCTGATTGTTGACACCGCACAGAAGACAGGTGCGCGTGTTTCCGGTCCTATCCCTCTGCCAACCGAGCGCAACCTTTACACCGTTATCCGCTCACCACACAAGGATAAGGATTCCCGTGATCAGTTTGAGATGCGCACTCACAAGCGTCTCATCGATATTCTC
The DNA here is from genome assembly GCA_015259105.1 of Atopobium sp. GTDB lineage: Bacteria > Actinomycetota > Coriobacteriia > Coriobacteriales > Atopobiaceae > Lancefieldella. Next base: position 23,312 of record JABZGZ010000001.1, read on the forward strand.
GACCCAAGCGCTTCTACCGTTGATTCGCTTATGCGTCTCGACCTTCCAGCTGGTGTCGATATCGAGATCAAGCTCTAAGCATACGGCTTAATCCAACTTGCAAACCCTCCTGCGCATCTCCGCGCGGGAGGGTTTTTGCATAGGCGGGCTTTCCGCTTGCGCCGAACCCGCTTGCGCCTAACCAGCTTGCGCCTGATTTTCTCACCATGTCTGAACGATTTGCCGGAAAAGTGCGCCATGTCTGAGCTATTTGCCTGATTTTCTCATCAAGTCTGAGTAAATTTGCTCAGACATGATGAACTTTTCAGGCTGGCTCATGCAGGAGCGCGTTGCTTTACAGAGTAAAGGGCATGTTTAGCGAGAAACCCGTAGAATAGGGAAGCGAATACTTTTACAGTGCACAGGAGAAGAGATGAACCAAAGCTCGCAGAACATAAGTGGTCAGCAGAATGCAGGTAGCCAGCTAAACGAAGTCCGCTCGGAAAACGCTCACGTAACAAAGATCCTTTTTGTCTGTCACGGAAATATCTGCAGGTCAACTATGGCGCAATATGTCATGCAAGACCTTGTCGAGAAAAACGGTCTGGCAGAATCGTTCTTCATTGACTCAGCCGCAACATCCACAGAAGAGATCGGCAATCCTGTGGACCCTCGCACGCGTAGAAAACTGCAGCAAGAGGGGATTCATTGCGGCAATCATCGTGCCAGGCAGATGACTCGCGCAGATTACGAGGAGTTTGATTACCTCATTGGTATGGATCACAACAACCTGCGCAACATGATGCGTATGCTCAAGGATGATCCGCTTGGAAAGGTTTCGTTGCTTCTTGACTGGACAGAGAAGCCTCGCGACATTGCGGATCCGTGGTATTCGGGTAATTTTGACCTGACGTACGAGGATGTTACAGAAGGCTGCGAAGCGTTGCTCAAGAAAATTTTAGCCAGATAGCCTTCACCGCAATTTTCCCGGTAACTAGTTCCGGCAAATCATTCCGACAAATTTTTCAGAAAAATTTTGCAAAATTCTTCGGGTTTCTCGCCAATGGATACGCCCGGGTCAGCGGTTTGACCTCGCAAAATAGGCGAGAAGAAAGATCTCGCAGCTAGAAGGTATCAAACGGTCTTCACAAAGCGTTCATCTTTTAGAGATTTTAGGCTTGTTTCTTGTCAAAAATGAGTGTAAAGTAGACGGGCTGCTCAAACAGGACAATTATGTCTAAAGGCAGTATGTACAGGACGTGGTCCGCTGGGGAAGAGTACCCGATGTGCTCTCAAGGTCCCATGACCACCGAAGGTTAGGAAAGAGCATGGTTAATACCATCCTCGGCCGCAAGCTGGGCATGACCCAGGTATGGGACGAGAACGACAACGTCGTTCCTGTTACCGTCGTTCTTGCTGGCCCCTGCACCGTTTCACAGGTAAAGACTGTTGAGACGGACGGCTACAATGCCGTACAGATTGGCTTCGGCGACATCTCCGAGAAGCATGTCAACAAGCCAATGGCTGGTCACTTCAAGGCACAGGGCGTCGAGCCAATGCGTTACCTCCGTGAGGTCCGCGTTGAGGATGCTTCTGAGCACAAGACCGGCGATGTTGTCACAGTTGCTGACTTCTCCGAGGTCACCGCTGTTGACGTAACAGGCACTTCTAAGGGTAAGGGTTTCCAGGGTACCGTTAAGCGCTGGAACTTCTCTCGCGGTCCAATGACTCACGGTTCTCGTAACCAGCGTCGTCCAGGTTCCATTGGTCAGTGCGCATACCCTGCACGCGTTCGTAAGGGCCTTCACATGTATGGTCACATGGGCGCAGAGCGCGTTACGGTCAAGAACCTTAAGCTTGTCCGCGTTGATGCTGAGCAGAACCTCATGCTTATCAAGGGTGCTGTTCCTGGCGGCAAGAATGCCCTCGTCCAGGTCCGCATGGCCTAAGGGCCTTTAGGCAAACACTTAGGCTAACAAGGAGACAACATGTCCAAGTATGAGATTAAGAACGTAGAGGGAAAGAAGGTCGGCGACGCCGAGCTCTCCTCTGACGTCTATGGCATTGAGCCAAACATCCCTGTTGTGCACCAGGTTGTAGTCTGCCAGGACGCATCCGCACGTCAGGGTACCCACTCTACAAAGAACCGTCACGAGGTATCCGGCGGTGGCGTTAAGCCTTACCGTCAGAAGGGTACTGGTCGTGCTCGCCAGGGTTCTATTCGTGCTGGTCAGTGGACTGGTGGTGGCGTCATCTTTGGACCTACCCCTCGTTCACACGCACGTCGTATTAACAACAAGATGGTCAAGCTTGCTATGAGGTCCGTCCTCTCCGGCAAGGTTGCAGACTCCGAGCTTGTCCTCGTTGACTCTCTTGAGTTTGCTCAACCTTCCACTAAGCAGGCAAAGGCTGCACTTCAGAACCTCGGTATTGAGGGTAAGCGCGTTACCGTCATCGTCCCAGACGACGACGTCAACACCTACCTCTCTTTCCGTAACCTTCCTAAGGTTTCGGTCTTCGGTGTTTCTGAGGTTACTACTCGTTTCCTGATCGACAACGGCGCACTTGTTATGTCCGCTGATGTTGCTAAGCAGCTTGGGGAGGTGCTCGCATAATGAACTCTCCTTATGAGGTCATCATTCGTCCTATCGTTTCAGAGCGTGCTTTCGATCTGATGGAGCAGGGCAAGTACACTTTTGAGGTTGCTCGTAACGCAGGTAAAGAAGAGATTGCTGCAGCTGTAGAGAAGCTCTTCTCTGTACACGTCACCAAGGTAAACACACTTTCTGTTAAGCCAAAGAACAAGCGTGTACGTTATCAGCAGGCAGGCAAGACCCGCCAGTGGAAGAAGGCTATTGTTACCCTCGCTGCTGGTGAGACTATCGAGATCTTCGGTAATAACTCTGCTGAGTAAGGTTTTTCTCCCGTGCCTCTTTTGAGGTACGGGTTCGTATGCCGCGCATAGTAGATACGCGCGGTACCGTGGTAATCCGGTGTTAGCTCGACTTTCCCTTAAGCGGGCTAGCCAACGGAGAAGAAAGGGATACTGTTTATGGCAGTTAGGCATCTAAAGCCAACAAGCGCAGGCAGGCGCTTCCAGACAATCTCAGACTTTGCTGAGATTACAACTGATAAGCCCGAGAAGTCCCTTCTCGAGCCTCTGCCAAAGAAGGCTGGCCGCAACAACAATGGCCGCATCACTACCCGTCACCAGGGTGGTGGCCACAAGCGCCAGTACCGTCGTATCGACTTCAAGCGTCGCAAGGATGACATCCCAGCTAAGGTCGCTACTGTTGAGTACGATCCTAACCGTTCCGCTCGTATTGCTCTTCTGCACTATGCAGACGGTGCAAAGGCATACATCCTTTGCCCAGAGGGCCTGAGCGTCGGTGACACCGTTCTTTCTGGTACCAAGGACATCGACATCAAGCCTGGTAACTGCACCACTCTTGAGCAGATTCCAGTAGGTACTCTTGTTCACGCAGTTGAGTTCCAGCCTGGCAAGGGTGCTGCAATGGCACGTGCTGCTGGTACTTCCGTCCAGCTCATGGGTAAGGACAACGGCTATGCAGTTCTGCGTATGCCTTCCTCCGAGCTCCGTCGTGTTCTTCTGACCTGCCGTGCAACCATCGGTGAGGTTGGTAACGCTGAGCACTCCAACATTGTTGTTGGTAAGGCTGGTCGTTCCCGTTGGGCAGGCGTCCGTCCTACCGTCCGTGGTACTGTCATGAACCCTGTTGACCACCCACACGGCGGTGGTGAAGGTAAGAACCACACTTCTGGTCGTCCTTCCGTCACCCCATGGGGTAAGCCAACCAAGGGTTATAAGACCCGCGACCCGAAGAAGGCTTCTAACCGCCTGATCATTCGCCGTCGTAAGTCCAAGTAAGACACGAGTAGGAGTAGATAAATGAGCAGAAGTCTCAAAAAAGGCCCCTTTGTGGAGACTCGCCTCCTTGCGCGTGTCGCTGCAATGAACGAGGCTGGCAAGAAGGACGTTATCAAGACTTGGTCACGTTCCTCAACCATCTTCCCTGAGATGGTCGGTCACACCATCGCTGTTCACGATGGTCGTAAGCATGTACCTGTGTACGTCACCGAGTCCATGGTTGGTCACAAGTTGGGCGAGTTCTCCCCATCCCGTACCTTCCGCGGTCACAAGGCCAAATAGGGGGAGTGTAGTAAATGGCTAAGAACACCGATTCTATTGAGGTTCGCGCAACAGCTAAGTATGTTCGCGTTGCTCCTCGTAAGGCTCGCGCGGTTGTCGCGCTTGTCCGCGGTAAGTCTGTCGAGAAGGCCCTTGAGGTTCTTCAGTTCTCGACTCGCGCTGCCGCTACTGATGTTGCTAAGGTTCTGCGTTCTGCAGTTGCTAACGCTGAGAACAACAATGGACTCCGCGCTAACAACCTGGTAGTCAAGACCGCTTTTGTTGACGAAGGCCCAACGCTTAAGCGTATTCGCCCTCGTGCAAAGGGTTCGGCTTCCCGCATTAACAAGCGCATGAGCCACATTACCGTTGTCGTTGCACCTCGAAAGGAGGCGTAGGAATGGGTCAGAAAGTACAGCCTACAGGCTTCCGTCTTGGTGTAACCGAGAGCTGGCGTTCTCGTTGGTACGCCGATAAGGACTACGCCGAGCAGCTCGGCAACGATCTTGCTATCCGCAAGTATCTTGAGAAGCGCCTTGAGAAGGCAGCTGTTGCTCGTATTGATATCGAGCGCGCTGGCGATAAGGTCAAGGTAACTATTTTCTCCGCACGTCCTGGAATTGTCATTGGCAAGAAGGGTGCAGAGATTGACGGCCTCCGTGCAGATCTTGAGCGTGTTGCTAAGGTCGGCAAGGGTCAGGTCAACGTAGATGTCGTCGAGGTTAAGCGTCCTGAGCTTGACGCAAACCTTGTTGCTCAGTCCATCGCAGAGCAGCTTGAGCAGCGTGTCGCTTTCCGTCGCGCTATGCGTAAGGCTGTTCAGTCCGCTCGTAAGGCTGGCGCTAAGGGTATTCGTATCCAGTGCTCCGGTCGTCTGAACGGTGCTGAGATGGGCCGCCGTGAGTGGTACCGTGAGGGTCGCGTGCCTCTGCACACCCTTCGTGCTGCAATCGGCTATGGTACCGCTACAGGTCGCACCACCATGGGCGCTGTTGGTATCAAGGTTTGGATTTATTACGGCGAGAAGATGCCTGGACAGCCAACACCTAACCCAGCTCTTGAGGGCTCCGCTCGTCCTCGTCGTGCTCGCAATGAGAGGAGGGGCCGTTAATGCTTGCTCCAAAGCGTGTATTGCACCGTAAGGTACAGCGCGGTTCCATGAAGGGCCAGGCAAAGGGTAATACCCAGCTGCATTTTGGTTCCTGGGGCATCCGTGCAGAGGAGGCTCACTGGATTACTAACCGCCAGATTGAGGCTGCTCGTATTGCTCTCACCCGTGAGATGAAGCGTGGCGGTAAGGTTTGGATTACTATCTTCCCAGATAAGCCAATCACCAAGAAGCCTGCAGAGACTCGCATGGGTTCCGGTAAGGGTAACCCAGAAGAGTGGGTAGCAGTTGTTAAGCCTGGTCGTATCATGTTTGAGATTGATGGCGTACCAGAGGAAGTTGCTCGTGAGGCCCTCCGTCTTGCTCAGCACAAGCTTCCAATTAAGACCAAGATTGTCTCCAAGGCCGATCAGGACGGTGAGAACTAATGAAGTACACCGAAATCAAGGCTATGAGCGATGCAGACCTCGCTAAGAAACTCGAGGAAGGCCGCGCAGAGCTCTTTAATCTTCGTTTCCAGATGGCAACCAGCCAGCTGGACAACACCGCTCGTGTCAAGGCTGTAAAGCGTGACATTGCTCGCGTTCAGACCGAGATGCGCACCCGTCAAATTGCTGCGGAATCATCCGCAGAGCAGAACTAGATCGCAGGAGATAAGTTATGGCAGAGACCGAAAGCAGAAATGCGCGTAAGGTTCGTACCGGACTCGTCGTCTCCATCTCTGGCGAGAAGACGATTACGGTAGAAATTACGTACCGTAAGCACCACCCTAAGTATGGCAAGATGATGACCATCGGCAAGAAGCTTCACGTTCACGATGAGAACAACGAGGCTGGTCTGGGCGATACCGTCCGCGTCATGGAGACTCGTCCTCTTTCCAAGACCAAGCGTTGGCGTCTCGCAGAGATCGTTGAGCGCGCTAAGTAATTAGCACCTAGGAAACAGCTTTTAGCTCAACCTAGTTTTGTATCTATCATTATTTCTCATGTGCGCAAATACGCGCACCTCTGAGAAATTAGGTTCCGGAGGAACGTCACATGATTCAGATGGAGACCATTCTCAACGTCGCTGACAACAGCGGCGCAAGGCGCGTAAAGTGCGTCAAGGTCCTTGGTGGCTCCAAGCGTCGTTACGCCGGCCTTGCCGACGTCATCATTGGCGCTGTCCAGGAGGCTACTCCAGGTGGTTCGGTGAAGAAGGGCGACATTGTTCGCTGCGTCATCGTTCGTACCGCTAAGGACACCCGTCGCAAGGACGGTAGCTACATCCGCTTTGACCAGAACGCATGCGTTCTTGTTAACAAAGAGGGTGAGCCCAAGGGTACTCGTATCTTTGGACCAGTCGCTCGCGAGCTGCGCGACCACAAGTACATGAAGATTGTCTCACTTGCACCTGAGACCCTTTAAGGAGGAACGACATGCCTAAGATGAAGATCAAGAAGGGCGACAAGGTCGAGGTCCTCACTGGTAAGGACAAGGGTAAGCGCGGCGAGGTACTTCGCGTATATCCAGAGAAGAACAAGGTTGTCGTTGAGGGCGTTGCAATTGCAAAGCGCCATGTCAAGCCAAACGCAGCTAACCAGCAGGGTGGCATCGTTGAGGCAGAGGCAGCAATCGACGCTTCCAATGTTGCTCTTATCGACCCTAAGACCGACAAGCCAACTCGTGTTGGCTACCTGATCAAGGAGGACGGCACCAAGGTCCGCGTCTCCAAGAAGTCAGGCGCTGAGCTCTAAGTTACCCGTGTTTCTCGCTTTGTAAGAAACATCTCAGAGCTACTTCAAACCCCGTTATCATCAGATAGCGGGGTTTTCTTTTTGGGCGAGAAGTGCGGTGTTGTGTAAGTCGTGTGATGACACGAAAAAATATCAGCTAGCTTGAAATTCTCGCCCCATTTTTGCTCAATAAGGTCTAATATTGTTCATTGCGTCTTTCTATGGGACACGTATGTCTCGAGGACGCAGATGGCTCCTAGTTCGCCAAACTAGGAGGTGCGAGGCGATCCCCGCACTTAAAACCCCAAGAGTTAAGGAGAAACCATGGCAGACGAGAAGTACACACCTCGCCTTAAAGAGCTTTACTACGCATCCGTGCGTGATGCTCTGAAGGAGAAATTTGGTTACACCAACGTTAACCAGATTCCTAAGTTTGAGAAGATCGTTGTCAACATGGGTGTTGGCGAGGCAGCTACAGACGCTAAGGCAATTGACGGCGCTGTAAACGACCTCCGTACCATTACTGGTCAGCAGCCACTCGTTACACACGCTCGCAAGTCTATCGCAACCTTTAAGCTTCGCCAGGGTATGCCAATCGGCGCTAAAGTTACCCTTCGTGGCGATCGTATGTGGGAGTTCCTGGATCGTCTGATCGCAGTTGCAATTCCTCGTATCCGCGACTTCCGTGGTATCTCTGCTAAGAGCTTCGACGGCCGTGGTAACTTCTCCATGGGCGTAACCGAGCAGCTCATCTTCCCAGAGATTGACTTTGACAAGATGGACCACACCCGCGGTATGGACATCACCATTGTCACCACTGCTAAGACCAATGAGGAGGGCAAGGCACTTCTCGACGCCTTCCACTTCCCATTCAAGCAGGACTAACTTTTACCTGCGCTTAAATTAAGCGCATTCCTGTTGGCATCTTCGATGCCGGGTGACATAGTCACCAGCACTATTGTTTGAAGTCATCTTGGCGTTCGCCAAGTTGCATTTTGAAGGAGGATTTGTGGCTAAGACTTCGATGATCGTCAAAGCCTCGCGTGAGCCGAAGTACTCTACGCGCACACAGAACCGTTGCCAGCGTTGTGGACGTCCCCACTCCGTTTACCGCAAGTTTGGTCTGTGCCGTGTGTGCTTCCGTGAGCTAGCGAGCAAGGGCGAGCTTCCTGGTGTCCGCAAGGCAAGCTGGTAGGACTCAGAGCTCTGGCGTCAAGGCATCTGCGCCACGGGTGTAGATGAACCAGACACGCAGTTTCATCATTAACGAAGGAGAAGGATCAAATGAAAATTACCGATCCCATTTCAGACATGCTGACGCGTATTCGTAACGCAAACTCAGCTGGCAAGGATTCCGTATCCATGCCATCGAGCAAGGTGCTCGTTGAGATTGCTCGCGTCATCACCGAAGAGGGCTATGTCGAGGGTTACACCGTTGAGGACACCAAGCCTCAGAAGACTCTTCACATCACCCTTAAGTATGGTAAGAAGCGCGCTAAGGTTATCCGCGGCATTCGTCGCATTTCCAAGCCTGGTCTGCGCATTTACTCCACCGCTGAGAAGCTTCCACGCGTTCTTGGTGGTCTTGGTACCGCAGTGGTTTCCACTTCTAAGGGCATGATGTGCGACCGCGACGCTCGTAAGAACGGCGTTGGCGGCGAGGTCATCGCTTACGTTTGGTAAATCTGACAGGAATGAAAGGAGACAGCCGTGTCTCGTATTGGTAAGAAGCCTGTCCAGATTCCTGCTGGAGTCACTGTGACAGTTGATAACACCACCGTTACCGTTAAGGGTTCTAAGGGCGAGCTGACTCGTACTTTCTCTGAGCTGGTTGCTATCGCTCAGGAGGGCGAGGAGATTCTTGTTACTCGCGTTGACGAGTCCACTGAGTCCAATGCTCAGCAGGGTCTTGTCCGTACCCTTATCCACAACATGGTTGTTGGTGTCTCTGAGGGCTTCGAGAAGAAGCTTGAGCTCACCGGCGTTGGTTACCGTGTAGCACTTAAGGGCAAGGATCTTGACCTTTCCCTTGGTTATTCTCACCCAGTTCTCTATGTTGCACCTGAGGGCATTAGCTTTGAGGTACCTGATAACACTCACCTTACCGTTAAGGGTATTTCTAAGGAGAAGGTCGGCCAGGTTGCAGCTGAGATTCGTATGAAGCGTCCACCAGAGCCTTACAAGGGCAAGGGCATTCACTACGAAGGTGAGCACATCCGCAGGAAGCTCGGTAAGGCTGCTAAGTAAAGCAACCCTACTTTTAGGCTAAAAGACCATCACCCCGTTAGGTGATGGCATGTCTCTAAGGAGAAGGAATGAACAAGCAGCAGGCGAAAAAGGCGGGTCTTGAACGCCGCAAGCGCCGCGTACGTGCCAAGGTCTTTGGTACACCTGAGCGTCCGCGTCTTGCAGTTCACCGCACAAACGCAAACATTTATGCACAGCTTATTGACGACGCTTCTGGAAGAACTCTCTGCTCTGCCTCTACGCTTGACCCAGAGTTCCGTTCTACTGGCAAGGTTGGCTCCAACAAGGAGGCAGCTGAGTTCGTAGGTGAGCTTATCGGTAAGCGCGCTGCCGAGAAGAACGTCACTGAGGTCACTTTTGACCGTGGTGGCCGTCTCTATCACGGCCGCGTCAAGGCTTTGGCAGATGGCGCCCGCAACGCGGGCCTGAAGTTCTAGGAGGATTCAATGGCACGTGATCGTAAGCGCCAGCAGGATACGGATCTTCAGGAGCGCGTCGTTTATATTCACCGCGTTTCCAAGACCGTTAAGGGTGGCCGCCGTATGTCACTCGTTGCTCTGGTAGTCGTTGGCGACGGTAAGGGTAACGTTGGTATTGGCCAGGGTCGTTCCGCTGAGGTACCTCTGGCAATTCAGAAGGGCGTCGAGGACGCAAAGAGGAACATGTTCAAGGTCCCACTGACCGAGACTGGTTCCGTACCACACGCAGTCACTGGTCACTACGGTGCAGGCTCTGTTCTTATTAAGCCTGCATTCGAGGGTACTGGTGTTATTGCTGGCGGTCCTATTCGTCCACTCTTTGAGCTTGCAGGTATCACCAATGTACTTTCTAAGTCCCTTGGTACCGACAACGCTCTGAACATGATTAAGGCAGCAGCTGAGGGTCTGAAGGAGCTTTCCAGCCCAGAAGAAGCAGCTGAGCGTCGTGGCCTAACCGTCGGCGATATGTTCGTCGGAAAGGAGAACTAACGATGGCTAAGAACCTTAGCATCAAGCTTGTCCGTGGCGCCGTTGCAGGCGTCAAGAAGGACCAGACTGCTACGGTGAAGGCCCTCGGCCTCCACAAGATCGGCGATACCGTCGAGCAGCCTGACAACCCAAGCATTCGTGGAATGATCTTCAAGGTTAAGCACCTTGTCGAGGTTGAAGAGAACTAGAGGTAGTAATAATGCAGCTCAATGATCTTCGCCCCGCAGTGGGTTCGCGCAAAAATCGTAAGCGCGTAGGTCGCGGTAATTCTTCAGGCAATGGTACTTTTGCCGGCCGCGGTATGAATGGTCAGCTCTCCCGCTCTGGTGGCGGCAAGGGTGCTGGCTTCGAGGGTGGACAGCAGCCACTGGCTATGCGTCTTCCTAAGCTTCCTGGTTTCACTAACCACAACCGTGTTGAGTACGCTCCAGTCAACGTTGCTCGTCTGAACGCTCTCTTTGCAGATGGCGAGACCGTAGACGCAGAGGCTCTGGTTGCTAAGGGAGTTATTAAGTACAACTTCATCCCAGTCAAGGTTCTGGGTGATGGCGAGCTTTCTAAGAAGCTCACTGTTAAGGTCGACAAGGTTTCCGCCTCCGCAAAGGCTAAGATCGAGGCGGCCGGTGGAAAGGTTGAGGCCGAGTAGTGAGTAAAGGAATCGCCAACGCATTTCGTGTTCCGGAACTAAGGGGAAAGATTCTCCTTACGGTATTGATTCTTCTTCTGTACCGTTTTGGTGCGTATCTTCCTGTGCCCGGTGCTCCATTCCAGCAGATGCTTTCTGTTTATCAGAATGGTCTTGCTAAGAATGGCGCAATGGCCGTGCTTAACCTATTTTCGGGTGGCGCTCTTTCTCGCATGTCTGTTTTCAGTCTGGGCATCATGCCTTACATTACGGCTCAGATCATCTTCCAGATGATGCAGTCCGTTATTCCATCTCTTGGCGAGCTTGCTAAAGATGGTGAGAGCGGCCAGCGTAAGATTACGCAGTACACGCGTTATCTTACGGTTGGCTTAGCTCTGCTCAATGCAGTTGGTTACCTGTTCTTGTTTAAGAGCTATGGTGTATCTTTTGCATCTATGGAGGGCGTGCCTGAGGCACTTGAAAACTTCCTGGTAGTCTTTACCATGCTAGTTGGTGCCATCATTATTATGTGGCTCGGTGAGGTTATTACCCAGCAGGGTGTTGGCAACGGAATGAGTCTTATCATCTTTGCAAACATCATGGCTGGACTTCCAACAGCCCTTATTTCTTCAGTAGCTACTCGTGGAAACATTATTCTTACTGTTGTTACTGTTGTGGTTATGCTCGCTATTATTCCGCTCATTGTTTACATTGAGCGTGGTCAGCGTCGTATTCCTATCAACTATGCCAAGCGCGTTGTTGGTCGTCGTATGATGGGCGGTCAGTCAACTTACCTTCCAATTAAGGTAAACACTGCAGGCGTTGTGCCAATCATCTTTGCATCTGCAATCCTGTACCTTCCTGCTCAGGTTGCTGTGTTCTTCCCAGGAGTAGAGTGGATTCAAAATCTTGCTACTTCACTTTCTTCTGGATGGGTTAACTGGGTTCTCTCAGTTATGTTCATTGTCTTCTTTGCATACTTCTACACCTCAATGGTGTTCAATCCAGAGGAGACAGCAGACCAGCTTAAGAAGCAGGGTGGCTTTATTCCTGGTGTTCGTCCAGGTACTGCTACTTCGACGTATATCAAGACTGTTATTGACAGAGTCACCCTCCCCGGTGCTATCTTTATGGCAGTTCTTGCAATCGTTCCAACCATTATTTTCTGGTTCACAGGCGATTCGTTGATACAGGCGTTTGGTGGAACTTCCGTCCTCATCATGGTCGGTGTTGCAATGGATACACTCTCTTCCATTGAGTCCCACCTTAAGATGCACAACTATGAGGGCTTCTTTAAGTAGTTCTTAATACGTAGCATAAAGGGGCCTGGAAACAGGCCCCTTTTATTATTTGAAAGGAAGGCGAAGCATGAACATTGTTCTTCTCGGCGCACCTGGCGCTGGCAAGGGTACACAGGCTCAGAAGCTCGTTGCAGAGTATGGACTTGCTCACATCTCAACCGGTGACCTTCTTCGTGCTGCTGTTAAAGCTCAGTCTGAGCTTGGCGTTAAGGCTAAAGAGTATATGGATGCTGGTCAGCTTGTTCCAGATCAGCTTGTAATTGACCTGGTAAAAGAGCGCCTTTCTGCAGACGATGCAAAGGCTGGTTTTATTCTTGATGGTTTCCCACGCAACACCGCTCAGGCAGTAACCCTTGATTCTGAGCTTCAGAATATGGGCCTCAAGCTTGATGCAGCTCTGCTTGTTGCTGTTGAGCCAGAGGTTATTGTTGAGCGTCTTTCTTCTCGCCGTACGTGCAAAGAGTGTGGTTATACTGCACCTGCTGGTACAGAGACTTGCCCAAATTGCTCTGGTGAGATGTATCAGCGTGATGACGATAAGCCAGAGACTATTCGTAAGCGTCTTGATGTATACGAGAACCAGACTTCTCCTTTGATCGAGTACTACAAGGGTCATGGAATTCTGAAGGAGGTCAACGGAGATCGTCCTGTTGACGAGGTATTCGCCGACGTTAAGACACTCCTCGCACTATGATTACCATAAAAACACCTGAACAAATCGAGGCAATGAAGGTGTCGGGCGCCCTTTCTAAGGCAGTTCTTCGTCGTGCTGGATCCATGATTAGACCTGGTGTTTCAACGCTCGAGATTGACCGCGCTGTTGAAGCTTTTATTAGACTTCATGGCGGAACCCCTACCTTTAAGGGCTACGGTGGATTCCCTGGATCTGTTTGCTCTTCCATTAACGAGCAGATTGTTCACGGTATTCCATCAGCTAACGTCATTTTGCAAGATGGCGATATTCTGACTATTGATACAGGCGCTACCGTTAACGGTTGGGCAGGAGATAACGCTTGGACGTTCTACTGCGGAACAGTTGACGAGAAAACCCAGGCACTTTGTGAGGTTACCCGCGATTGCCTTAAGGCAGGTATTGCAGCTGCTGTTCCTGGAGCTCGCCTTGGCGACGTTGGACATGCAGTTCAGAAGCTTGCTGAGGATAATGGCTATGGCGTTATTCGTGATTTTGTTGGTCATGGTATTGGCCGCGATCTTCACGAGGACCCCGAGGTCAGAAACTACGGTCGTGCAGGCAACGGCATTGTTCTTCGTGAGGGAATGGTAATTGCAATTGAGCCTATGATTGCTATGGGTACCTACGATTGCACCGTTCTTGAAAATGGTTGGACCGTTGTTACCGATGATGGCCTGCCATCAGCACATTATGAGAACACGGTTGCTATTACTGCCGATGGTCCCGTTATCGTTTCAGAAGATGAAGTTGGTCCATGGTGCGAGATGCAAGGCGGTCTTGAGTAACACATACATTGTTCTTCTCGCTATCTAATTGTGTTGAAAAAATAAGTGATAGACGAGTGGCACATTTTTATGTATTATTGATAACCGCTGTCGATGTGTCGAGAGGATGAAAGTTGGCTAAACAAGACGCGATTGAGCTTGAAGGCAAGGTACTAGAACCCCTGCCAAACGCTATGTTTAACGTTGAGTTAGAGAACGGCAAGACCATCCTTTGCACCATCTCAGGTAAGATTCGAATGAATTACATTCGAATTCTCCCTGGTGACAAGGTTGTAGTAGAGATTTCTCCTTACGATCTTACCAGGGGTCGCATTACCTACCGTTATAAGTAAGTAGTGCAAAAGCCTTGTGTCATGCATGAGGCTATCTGTGTCTTTGCGCACGTTGCAAGGGCATATGTACGTAAGTACAGTCGGTATTTCACGCCAGCGGCTGGGCGAGTATATAGTTCGTATCAGCAGAACCGAAAGGAAGACACATGAAGGTACGTCCTTCGGTAAAGAAGATGTGCGACAAGTGCAAAGTCATCCGTCGCCACGGTAAGGTTTACGTGATTTGCGAGAACCCGCGCCACAAGCAGCGTCAGGGCTAAGGAAGGAGCACCAAGTTGGCCCGTATTAACGGCGTCGACCTGCCACGCGATAAGCGTGTTGAGGTCGGACTCACCTATCTTTACGGCATTGGTCAGACTCGTGCAACCAAGATTTGCAACGAGACTGGTATCGATGTAAATACTCGCGTCAAGGACCTCACAGAGGAAGAAGTCACTAAGATTCGTGACTTTATTGACGCTCATTACACCACCGAGGGCGATCTTCGCCGCGAGGTGCGTCAAAATGTTGCCCGCCTGATGGAGATTGGCTGCTACCGCGGCCTCCGTCACCGCAAGGGCCTCCCTGTCCACGGTCAGCGTACCCACACTAACGCTCGTACTCGTAAGGGTAAGAAGCGTCAGGTGGGCGGCAAGAAGAAGTAGGCGAGGAGTAGCTAATGGCACAGAAAAAGAACGCTCGCACTACACGCGTCCGCCGCTCCGAGCGTAAAAACATTGCAGTGGGCCAGGCCCACATCAAGAGCACATTCAATAACACGATTGTCTCTATTTCCGATCCCCAGGGTAATGTAATTTCCTGGCAGTCCGGTGGTACCGTCGGCTTCAAGGGCTCTCGTAAGTCCACTCCTTTTGCTGCACAGCTTGCAGCAGAGGCAGCAGCAAAGGCAGCAATGGAGCACGGTCTCCACAAGGTAGCTGTTTTTGTTAAGGGCCCAGGCTCTGGTCGCGAGACCGCAATCCGTTCCCTTCAGGCAGCAGGCCTTGAGGTTTCGGGTATTCAGGATAAGACACCTATTGCACACAACGGCTGCCGTCCTAAAAAGCGCCGTCGCAACTAGCACGAAAGGACAAGCAAATGGCAATTGATAGGACCCCGGTCCTTAAAAGATGTCGTCAGCTTGGCATCGATCCCGTTGTGATGGGGATCAATAAGACTTCTAACCGTGAGCCACGTCGCCGTCGTCGCCAGGAGAGCGAGTACGGTATGCAGCTCCGTGAGAAGCAGAAGGCTAAGTTCATTTACGGCGTCCTTGAGAACCAGTTCCACGGTTACTATGAGATGGCTAAGAAGAACCCAGGCATTACTGGTGACAACCTGATGAGCATCCTTGAGACTCGTCTTGACAACGTCATCTTCCGCCTTGGCTTTGCTCGTACACGTAAAGAGGCTCGTCAGACTGTCCGTCACGGTCACATCACCGTTAACGGTCAGCGCGTTGACATTCCTTCTTATCGCGTAAAGAGCGGCGATGTTATCGCTGTTGCTTCCAAGGCAAAGGATCTTCTTCCAATCAAGGAAGCTCTCATTTCCTCCGAGCACATGGCAGTTCCTGCATGGCTTGAGGTTGACATTGAGAAGCTGCAGGGCACTGTTCTTCAGCTTCCAACCCGCGATCAGATCGACCTTGAGATTGACGCACAGCTGATCGTCGAGCTCTACTCCAAGTAAGCCCGACCCGTTTTGGAGGTAGCAATGTCCGAATTTATCCGACCAAACGTGTCGGTAGATGAAATCGGCGCAAACGTCGCTCGTGTGAGCGTAGAGCCGCTTGAGCGTGGCTATGGTGACACGCTTGGCAACTCCCTCCGCCGCGTACTGCTTTCCTCTCTTGAGGGAGCTGCGGTTGAGGCCATCCAGATTGATGGCGTTCAGCATGAGTTCACTACGGTTGAAGGCGTCTATGAGGACGTTACTGACATCGTTCTGAACGTTAAGGGCCTAGTTTTCCGCAACACCAACAACTCTGATGAGGCTGAGGCTTCCATCTCTGTTGATGGTCCTTGCAAAGTTACTGGTGCTGATCTTGATGTTCCTATGGGCTACGAGCTGGTTAACCCAGCTCAGCACATTTGCACCCTTGCTGAGGGAGCTCATCTTTCCATGAGGCTTCGCCTTGGTAATGGTCGCGGTTATGTTTCCGGTGAGGATAACGAGCGTGAGAGCGATCCAATTGGATTCATTCACGTTGACTCGATCTTCTCGCCAGTTCGCCGCTGCGCTAAGGCTGTTGAGCCTTGCCGTGTTGGCCGTCACACCGACTATGATCGTCTGGTGCTTGAGGTTGAGACCAATGGTGCAATCAGCCCTCGCGAGGCTGTCGTTGAGGCTGCAAACATCATTAACCAGCACATGAGCGCATTCATGGGACTTACTGATTTTGACGAGACTCAGGAAGAGGCTTCGATTTTTGCTAAGGCAGACGTCGAGGACGATTCCGAGCTTGAGAAGCAGGTTGAGGATTTGGACCTTTCCGTCCGTTCTTACAACTGCCTCAAGCGTGCAGGAATTCACTCTGTCCGTCAGCTCGTTGATTTCTCTGAGAACGATCTTCTCAACATCAGAAACTTTGGTGTTAAGTCTATTGAAGAAGTCAAGGAAAAGCTCGAGAGCATGGGCCTGTCCCTTAAGGCTTAGTCGCGCCTTGTCACGCATAGGAGAATGTAAATTATGAGGCACAATAAGAAGAGGGGCATGAAGCTTGGTACTGATGCTAGCCACACCAAGGCCATCAAGAAGAGCCTGATCCAAGCCCTTTTCACTAACGATCGTATTAAGACTCTTGACGTCCGCGCTAAGGCAGTTCGCGGCGAGGTCGACAAGGTCATCACTTGGGCAAAGCGCGGCGACCTTCACGCTCGTCGTCTTGCTATGGCCAAGGTTGGTAACGCAGAGCTTGTCCGTGAGGTATTTGACAAGGCTGCTCAGGGTATGTGGGCTGACCGCAACGGCGGCTACACCCGTATCATGAAGCTTGGTCCTCGTAAGGGCGATGCTTCTGAGGTTGTTATCCTTGAGCTTGTTACCGAGCCAGTTCAGCCAAAGGCTTCTAACAAGAAGGCTAAGGCTACCAAGGTTGCTCCTGCTCCTGTAAAGGAAGAGGAGACCGAGGCTCCAGCAGAGGAGACCGAGCAGACCGAAGAGGCTGCAGAGTAACTTCTGTCAAAGTGAATCTAAAGAGGTCCTGGCTTTTTGCTGGGACCTCTTTTTCAAATGAAGGAGGGTTGTCATGATTGAGTTCAAAAACGTTTCATTTGCATACGGTTCTTCAACTGCTACACAATCTATGACCGATCCTGCTTCAAAAGACTCCATGGGAGCCATTGAGAGCCTTTCTCAGCCAAAGATGGCGCCAACCCTGGATAACGTTTCATTTAACTTAAAGCCTGGCTCTAGAACGGTTGTGCTTGGCCATAATGGCTCAGGCAAGTCAACGCTTGTAAATCTTTGTAACGCATCGCTCTTTCCGTTTTCTGGAGAAGTTTTAGTAGACGGCTCCTCAACTGCCGAAGTACCGTCTACTCAGATTTCTTCGCATGTGGGAATGGTTCGTCAAGATCCAACGGCGCAGCTAGTATGTGCAACTGTCTTTGACGAAGTTGCCTTTGGTCCCGCTAATCTTGGCCTGCCAAAAGAAGAGATTGTTTCTCGCGTTTCTCAAACACTTGAGCTCTGTGGCATTGCCGATTTGTCCAACGCCCAAATACATACGCTTTCTGGTGGTCAACAGCAGCTTGTTTCTATTGCAGCAGCGCTTTCCCTGCGTCCGTGCTATCTGGTCCTTGATGAGGCATTTGCTCAGCTTGATACGCGATTCAGAAATCACCTTTCTAAGCTGGTAAATACCCTTGTTGCAAACGGAATGGGTGTGCTTGAGATTTCTCATTCATTTGAGTCTCTTCCCGGGGCTGACCAGGTACTTGTTTTGGAGAAAGGCCAGCTAGTTTGGACGGGAACTCCCACAGAGTTTCTCTTGGATACAAACGCTATCGCAAACGCTGGTTTTGATGATGTACTCACAGCAACAGCGCATGTAGCAGCGCAGGCTGGCTACAACTTTGACATGCCTCTTAACGCATCAGAGTTTGTTGCGTTTCTTGTTCAGAACAACCTTGCGTTTGACGCTTTGGATACCCTTGTGTACCAGCGTGCTCTTGAGGTAGTGCGAGCAAATAACTATGACGGAATACAAGCGCTTGGAGAGGCTCATGAACTGGCAATTTGTGGCGTTTCTCATGCGTTTGACAAGCCAGTTCTGCACGATATAACACTTTCTTCCACGGGGGAGCTTACCGTTTTGGTGGGAGCTTCTGGTTCTGGAAAAACAACCTGCGCCCGAATAGCTGCTGGCCTCATAAAGGCTGATGCTGGTCATGCAACAATTGATGCGCGGCTGGTAAGTCCTGGAGATGTCGGCATGTGTTTCCAGCGCCCTCAAGATCAGCTCTTTGCCCAAACTGTTGCTGAAGATATTGCATTTGGTCCAACTAACAAGGGTTTCTCGCCAGATGATGTTGAGGCGCTTGTTGCGTATGCGGCAGACCGTGTTGATTTGGATCAGCAGGTCCTGGACGCGTCTCCGTTGACGCTTTCTGGTGGTCAGGCTCGCCGTGCGGCTCTTGCGGGAACGCTGGCCTGCGCAACGTACGCAGTTGTGTTTGACGAGGCAACATCTGGGCTTGATGGCAAGGCGCGCTCGCAGGTGCTGCATCTTGCTCGTGAGCTTGCAAATGAGGGCAAGGCAGTTCTTGCAATCACGCACGACGTAAGCGAATGGCTCCCTTTTGCCGATAGAGTAGTGTTTCTCGAGAAGGGCCGTGTTGTTGCAGACGTCGACGTACAAGAAGCACAGACAACCCCAGAGCTATACGAGGCTGCGCAGCTTGACTGCCCGCTGTTTGTAAGCGTATTGCATGAGCTTTTGGAGGCTTGCTATGTCTAAGTGCCCCTGTGCTCTGCTTAAGCGCATCTCGCTTGCCTCGTTGACGGCGCAGACAAAAATCGTTGCTACCCTCGTGGGAATTGTTGTCCTTTTCTGTGTGCAGCAGCCACTTACATTTGCTGCATTTGCTTTGATTTGTGTGAGCCTTCTTTGGAGCGCTCGTGTAAGTTTTTTGGAGTTTTTGCGCGTGGCAAAGCCTGCGGCTTTTGTTTTGCTCCTCTCATTTGTGGCCAATACGCTGGTGTTTATTGGACACCCCGATATCATTTTCTCCGGATCAGTTGGACTTTCTGTGGCAGGCTTTTACAGGAGCACTGTAGCTATTGCTCGCGTATTGCTTGCCTTAGCACTGGTTTTATCGGTAGCGTCAACAACCACACCCACGCAGCTTGCTGACGGTTTTTCTGTACTGCTGCTGCCTCTGCGCCTTATCCGTATTGACGTTGACGGTCTGAGTATTGCGCTCTCAATTGCGCTGAGGGCAATTCCGCTTACCTTAGAAGAGCTCGACAGAATTAGAGCAGCTCAAAGGGCTCGCGGGTTTAATTTTGAATCAGGAAGTATTGTTGAGCGAATCAAAAAGTGGTTTACGCTTCTAGTTCCGCTCACCGTATCGCTCTTTCAGCGAGCCGATCAGATGGCGCAAACTATGACGGATCGCTGTCTTGGCGCCGCAAAACGTACACGCATTTCCGCAAAAATGCAGTTTGTAGACTGGGTTGTGCTTCTGCTCTGGACTGCCGTGTGCTTTGGTCTTGTAACGCTGTAGTGGTCCAACAACGCTGTAGCGGTCTTGCAACGCTGTAGCGCTGGCGTTTGTTGTCGCGTAGCGTGCGCTTTCTTTGAGCCTAGGATACAATCACTTTGTTGCGCCAAAAGTCTTTTCAGGGAGCTTCATGAACTCAGAAATGTCACAGAACAATGCATTAAACTGCAACGTTTATGCATGCGAAGAACCTTCTGCTGAGCCATCAGCTGTCGAGGCTCTCGCTGACGCCTCTGCTGAGCCTGAAGCAACGCTTGTCATCAAGCTAGGCTATCGCGGCGCTGCCTTCTGCGGCTTTGCTGAGCAGCCAACCCAGCGCACCGTGGCAGGAGACCTTCGTCGCGCGCTTCAGACCGTCTTGCGCAGAGAGGTTGAGCTCACCTGCGCGGGCAGAACTGACGCCGGCGTACATGCCCAGGCCCAGTACGTGAGCCTTCCCGTATACGGCGCTGAGCTGGCGCTGTCTGGCGAGAAACTCGTCCGCTCGCTCACCGCTCTGACCGACGATGACATCTCTATCCGACAACTCTTCCGTGCCCCACAGGGTTTCTCGGCACGCTTTGATGCCCAGGCTCGCTCGTACCGCTATCGCATTTGTGCAGATAGCGCTCGTCCCGTGCTGGGCTGGGACCACGTGTGGTGGTACAACGGTCACTTGGACGCAGAGCTTATGGACAAGGCGGCGCAGGCGCTAGTGGGAGAGCACGATTTCAAGAGCTTCTGCAAGGCAATTTCTGCCGAGGGCAAGCCAACGCATCGTTTTGTGGAGCGCCTTACGGTAGAAGAAATTGAAGAGGCTGGCGAGAAACTCATTGCAGTTGATATTACGGGTAACGCCTTCTTGCATAACATGGTGCGCACGATTGTGGGCACACTGGTTGAGATTGGCCGAGGTCACAGGCCTGTTGAGTGGATTGACGAGGTTCTAGCTGCTCAGAATAGAATTGCTGCTGGCAGTTGTGCACCTGCTCAGGGCCTCACGTTTGTGAGCGTTCGCTATGCAGACGGTATTCTGCAGCCCTGGTAGCGCTTTCGGTTCCTTGATTGCGTCGTAGTATCTGTGTGCCAATCCAGCTCCATCGGTCTTCTCGCGCCGTTCACGAAGACTTTTCTACCACTTGTATTGTGTGCGGTGGTTTCCCTCGCAAAGAAATAGCATCATAGAAGAGAGCGTCTTTTTTAGGAGCTCTTGCAGAACTGATGAACAGTGAGGCAGGGAGCCAGTATGTTTAGGAAAAGAGAAAGATTTGAGCGCAGCGATGTTCCGCGTGAGAATCCCTATACCAACGTGATTGGCCTTGCCGTAATTGCCATTGTTGCTGTTCTTGTAGGTATTGTTGTTGTAACTCTTTGGGATCGCGCGCAGCTTGAGTCTCACTTGGGAGATCATGGGCTTAACAAGGCTGTAAAGAGTCAAAGTGTTTCAGGTAATCCGGATGGCACTACACAATCTGATGATGACTTTCTTACCTATGCCGTTATCAGCACAAATTCGCTTAAGGCAGGGGAGTCGACGCTTCAGTCTGTACGGCTTTTGGTCATTGATCGTACGCAGGGAACCGGCCATATAGTGTCTATTCCTACTGATGTGTATGCAGAAGTAGACTCAAACGCTAAAACACTGGCAGATATTTACAAAGATGACGGTCAGATCGCTTTTGTTAGCGCACTTGCTTCTGTCACCAACATTAAGATTACGCACGTTATCATTGCCACAGATGATGTGTGGGAGAAAATCTCGGCGCTTTCTGGTTCGGGCGCTCGTTCACTGGTAAGCAATGCTTCTAGTTTGTTGTCTTCAATGATTACCGATATGAAGCCCAATCAGCTTCTTGAGCTTGTAGAGATTGTGCAGCCAATTGGCGTGTCTAATCTTGAGCATGATGAAGCTCCTGTTGTTGAAGGTTCAAGTGGCACTACCGTTGACCCTACGGCCTTAGGAAAGCTTGTTGGTATGCTCGTATAGACGTTATGGGCGTTGTGTGTAGCGCCGCTCCTACAAAACAGGTCAGATGTCCACATAACAGCAGTTAAACACGTTATGTGGAGAGATTTTGATAGAATAAAAATGTCTTTTTAATTCACTTTTTATGGGTAAACTGGTATCTAAAATTTAGGACCAGTTTGGGGGATGTGGAATGCACGAGCGCTCATACAATCCACATATGATTTCGGTTCTCATGGCCGCTGATAATGATGCTGATGCTATTAGAACGGTAATTAGGCAACTTCAAGAGCAGACATACCCTCATTGGGAGCTCATCATTGTTGATAACAGCTCCGACCCTCAGATTGCTCGCATGCTGGATAACCTTGCTAATCAAGAGCCTCGCTTAGATGTCCTGTGCCAATCGGGCATTAGCCATTTTGTAGCGCTTGAGATTGCTCAGGGTCGTGCGCGTGGAGCTTATACGCTTACTACTGAGCCTTCTTATAGATTTAATCCTCATGTTTTGCAGAAGCTCTATACTGCAGCTACTGCCCTAGGTCCTATTGGTTCACCTAAAGCGGCAGATATTGTTATTGCGCACATGAAAACCGCCAATGCACCCATGGAATGCAAAAGGGCTTTTGGTGCAAAGGCTTCTGCATTGTCGCAGGTATTTGAGGAGTCACAGCTTCCTTATTTGACGTCTATGAGCGGAAAGCTGTGCTCAACGCGTATTTTGACCGATATCAAACATGAGCCAGAGACTGATGGTGAATGCAATTTTGTAGGCTATTGTTTTGAGATTGCAAAAAACATCACGTACGCTCCTGAAGCAATTTTTGTAGATGTACCAGCAGATTCTTCTAAGAAAGAAGAAACTATTACTGCCGCTATGGATAAACTTACCCAAGAGCGTCAGGCACTTGGTGCTCTTGCCAAGCATCTTGGCTTTGCAAACTCCAAGAAAGTTCAAAAGTTGATTAGTCGTTATCTGATCAGCAAGCTTCTTAAAAACATGTATCCCGTTTTTAACGGAGAATCCCAGCTTAGCCATGAGGAAAAAGAAAATCTAATTGTTAAGATTCTTTCTAATCCTGTAGCTCATCTGATTGTTACTGAAGCAACTTCTCCGCGATTGGTTGCTCATGCTTTGCTTGGTGCCATTTTGTCTACCACAGTACAGGCACGCTATGCCTATGCACGAAGAGCTGTATGGTACGCACGCTTTATGCGTATACCACTTGCGTAAGTAACTTCGTGTAAGGTTGGCCGGTATTTGACAGCTTGATGTTGCCGGCTTTAACGCCTGTCCATGAGCGATTTAAACGTCTGTGCAATGCCGTCATTTTTGACACGGAAAAATCCCTCTTTGGCTAGATAAGCATAGCGAGCAAACTTATCATCTTTAGGCAAAGCAATACCTCGCACTTGTGCAAAGAAAGCTTTTCCAGAGCCTGAGATTGCTGGGTTTTCAAACACGTGCTTTGCATCCATGCGCTCAAAGCTCTTGGCGAGAAGATCGTGCACTTCTGAGTCAATCTGACCTGCAGCATCATGTTCTTCTCGCCAGATAAGTGCGTCTTTTGTAAGCAGCGCGTAGTTGATGCCGCGCAGTGTAAGAGCGTTGAGCACGACGTCTGAGGTGATGTTGCGTGCATCCACAACGTCCATCATGTCATTCCAGCGCTCAAGCGGAATTTTGGGCTGACGCTGCGCAAAGGTGGCAGCTTCTGCATAGCCATTTTCGCGATAGTTGTAAAGCGCTGAGTCTGTATACACCAAACGGGCACCACAGCAATGTGAGGCAATAAGGAAGGGATTGTCTACCCAGCCTGCACCAGGAACTTCTTTAAAGCTGATGTTGTTCTGGGTCAAGAATTCTTTGCGATAGAGTGCCGTCCAAATGGCAGGATGGTGCAACAGAAGCTGAGCCATCTGGTCAATAGAACAGGGCTGATGCTTGGGTTTGACGCGGCCCTTATAAGCGCAGGGAATCCTGTGCTCGCCAGAACCAGCAGCATTTTTTACCTGCGACTTTACTCCTGCTCGACCGTTTTTCTGATTGCCAAACACGCGCCAATACGCAGAACGAGCAATATCTACCTGGTCTTCTCCGCCGTTTGCTTGGATAAGATCAACAAGTTCTTGAATCATAGTTGGCTCAAGGTAATCGTCAGGCTCAACAATTCCTACCCATGTGCCATGAGCTGCGGCAATACCACGATTGCATGTTTTTCCGTAGCCTTCGTTTTCTTTGTCTATGATGACAAGGCGTCCATCACGGGCAGCATATGCTTCTAAAAGAGCTAAAGACGAGTCAGTTGAGCCATCGTTTAAGCAGATAATCTCCAGGTTGGTGTAGCTTTGCGATTGAATGCTTGCCAGGCACTGCTCCAGATAGTCCGCAACGTTATATATAGGCACAACAAGAGAAACCAAGGGTTGGTGGTTTTGCGTGTGACTCATCTAAACTCCTTTTGATTGCTGCTTTATACTATATAGGCACTCACCCACTCACGAAGTCACATTTTGGGGAAATATGAAGCGCACTGCTCTTGTCATAGTTACCTTCAAACGCCAGGAACTGCTCTCTAACCTGCTTAATTCCATTACGCAGCTTACGCAGGCACCATGGCGCATCATTGTTGTGGACAACGAGAACTCCTCTGAAACAGCCTCACTTGTGTCTGACTTTTCCGAGAAGGTCAAAACCTTGTGGGGAGAAACCACTGATGATCCCGACACTCACGGAGGTACTAATCGCGTGTGTTACGTCCCTATGGAGCAAAACACTGGAGGCTCCGGCGGTTTCTCTGAGGGTGTGCGCGTAGGTTATGAGCTGGGCGCTGAGTGGTTCTGGGTTATGGACGATGACGTTGCCGTGCTGCCTGATGGCCTTGATAAGCTTGACGCATGGTCAGACAAGGCTGAGGTCATCCAGGGCCAGCGCTACGACTTTGATGGCGGTCCTTTCTTCTGGCAGTATCGTTTTAGTACCGCTTTGGGCATCTATAATCCGCTGGCAAAGGCCGGTTTTGATGGCGTTGCGTACCGTGAGTGCAATGTTATGTGCTTTGAGGGCGCCTGCTTTAAGCGCTCTGTAGTGCAGAAGATTGGCTTGCCTGACGCGCGCTTCTTTATCTACTGGGACGATGCTCTGTACGGCTATTTGGCCAGTAAGGTGACACAGCCTATTTTGATTCCAGACTTTGTTCTCTCAAGATGTCGAGAAGTTCCTGGTCAGAGCATTGGTTCTGTGCGTCAGCTTAATTCAACTTCTGACATGACACGCTATTACATCACACGTAACCGCGGCTATATTGCTCGTTACTTCCAGGTTCACGGTGATTACAATCCCGTACTCTTTGGTGTTGGCACTGCGCTCACCTTTGCAAAAGAGATTATTCGACTCATTTTGGTAGATAGAGCGCACTTCTCGTCTGGTCTTTCTCGCCTTATTAAGGGTTGGAAGGATGCACGTCTTATCTATAAAGATGCAACCTGGCGTCCACAACCTCCACTTGAGTAAGACTTAGAGCCGACATTTTGTGTCGGCTTTTTTGTTGCCCAAATGCTCAACAAAAGTGAGCGCTGAGGGGTGAATTGTGGCGCATTTGTGAAAGGCGACGAATGCCTACTTACAAAAAATCGAATTATTTTTTGACCATTAATAAATTTTGTAATTAGCGAAGTTTCTAGCTAATTTTCTACCTGCAGAGATATTGGTTGCCGCAACGTGTCAATACATAATTTTGTATTCGTGTGGAAATTTCACAATATATTGTTATAGTTCTCGAACCCAAACACTATAAGTTGTGGCATAGTAGTTCCCATCACACAAGCGGGTTCCCAACCACTTCGCTTAGGCAAAAGCTTAGGAACCGCAGTGATAATCCAATTAAACACGCATGAAAGCGTTGCTTTCACCAACGTTTGTTCAAGGAGTTTGCACATGAAGATTATCAAGCGCAATGGCTCAGAGGTCACCTTCGAGGTAGAGAAGATTGTTAACGCAATCGCTAAGGCTAACGCAGAGGTCCCTGAGGATCAGCGCCTGACTGAGCGTGAGATTCAGTTTGCTTCCCTCAACGTCACCGATGAGTGTGAGAAGGCTGGACACACCGTCACCGTCGAGGAGGTCCAGGACCTTGTCGAGGATCAGCTCATGGCTCTTGACCGCTTTGAGGTTGCTCGTAAGTACATCATTTACCGCTACATCCAGAACCAGAAGCGTCACAAGAACACCACCGATGACAAGATTCTGTCTCTGATTGAGTGCAACAACGAGGAAGTCAAGCAGGAGAACTCCAACAAGAACCCTACCGTTGTTTCCGTTCAGCGTGACTACATGGCTGGTGAGGTTTCTAAGGACCTCGTTCAGCGTGAGCTCCTTCCAGAGGATATTGTTGCTGCTCACAACGAGGGTCTCATCCACTTCCACGATTCCGATTACTTTGCACAGCACATGCACAACTGCGACCTCATCAACCTTGATGACATGCTGCAGAACGGCACTGTTATCTCCGGTACTCTGATTGAGCGTCCACACAGCTTCTCTACGGCATGCAACATTGCAACTCAGATTATTGCTCAGGTAGCATCCTGCCAGTACGGCGGTCAGTCCATCTCCCTGGCTCACCTTGCTCCTTTTGTTGATGTTTCTCGTAAGAAGATCCGCAAGACCGTTATGGAGGAGATGAACTCCGTCGGTGTTGAGCTCTCTGCTGAGCAGCTCAACGAGATGGTTGAGAAGCGCCTTCGTGATGAGGTTTCTCGTGGCGTTCAGACCATTCAGTACCAGGTTGTCACCCTCATGACCACCAACGGCCAGGCTCCTTTTATTACCGTCTTCATGTACCTCAACGAGGCAAAGAATGAGCAGGAGAAGCAGGATCTTGCACTCATCATTGAGGAAATGCTCCGTCAGCGTTACCAGGGCGTAAAGAACGAGGAGGGTGTCTGGATTACTCCTGCATTCCCTAAGCTCATCTACGTTCTTGAAGAGGACAACGTTTACGAGGATTCCAAGTACTACTACCTCACTCAGATGGCTGCAAAGTGCACCGCTCGCCGTCTTGTTCCTGACTACATCTCTGAGAAGAAGATGAAGGAGTACAAGCTTTCTAAGGGCGAGAAGGAAGGCGAGGGCGATACCTTCACCTGCATGGGTTGCCGTTCCTTCCTGACTCCAGACCGTTCTGGTAATGGCTTCAACAACGTTGCTCGCGCTAAGAACTATGAGCCAAACAAGCCTAAGTACTATGGCCGCTTCAACCAGGGTGTTGTAACTATCAACCTTCCTGACGTTGCTCTTTCTGCTGGTCGCGATATGGACAAGTTCTGGAAGATCTTTGATGAGCGTCTTGAGCTTTGCCACCGCGCACTTCGCGCTCGTCACGATCGCCTGAAGGGCACCCTGTCTGATGCTGCTCCTATTCTTTGGCAGTACGGCGCACTTGCTCGTCTGGACAAGGGTGAGGTCATCGATCCACTGCTCTACGGCGGATACTCCACCATTTCCCTTGGTTATGCAGGTCTGTATGAGTGCGTTAAGGCTATGACTGGTCACAGCCACACCGATAAAGAGGCAACTCCATTTGCTCTCCAGGTTATGCAGCACATGAACGATAAGTGCACCGAGTGGAAGGAAGCAGAGGATATCGATTACTCCCTCTACGGAACTCCTCTCGAGTCCACCACCTACAAGTTTGCTAAGGCACTTCAGCGTCGCTTTGGTGTTATCCCTGGCATCACTGATAAGGGTTACATCACCAACAGCTACCACGTCCACGTTGCAGAAGAGATTGACGCATTCCAGAAGCTTCAGTTTGAGTCTGAGTTCCAGCGTCTTTCCCCAGGTGGAGCAATCTCTTACGTTGAGGTTCCTAACATGCAGGACAACATCGAGGCTGTCCTCAGCGTCATGCAGTTCATCTACGACCACATCATGTATGCAGAGCTCAACACCAAGTCTGACTTCTGCCAGGAGTGCGGTTATGACGGTGAGATTCAGATTGTTGAGGAGGACGGCAAGCTGGTTTGGGAGTGCCCACACTGCGGCAACCGTGACCAGACCAAGATGAACGTTGCTCGTCGTACCTGCGGCTACATTGGTACCCAGTTCTGGAACCAGGGTCGTACCCAGGAGATTAAGGACCGCGTCCTTCACCTCTAAGTTTTAAGTACCAGACAAACGAGCAGAAGAGCGCTTTGGCCCTTCTGCTCGTTTTTATTATCTCTATCAGGTAACATCCAAAATATGTGGAAGTTACCCATCAAAGGTTATGTATGAACTATTCAAATATTAAGTTTTCAGATATTGCAAATGGTGTTGGCGTAAGAACAACTCTGTTTGTTTCAGGCTGCCGTCTGCACTGTGAAGGCTGCTTTAATTATGAGGCGTGGGACTTCAAGAGCGGCGGAGAGTTTACTCCAGAAGTTGAGCAAGAGATCATTGACTCCCTTGCACCTGTCTATATCAACGGTCTTTCCATCCTTGGTGGAGAGCCTTTTGAGCCAGAAAACCAAGAAGGCCTTGTTGAGTTTGTCGAGAAGGTCAGAGCTACCTACCCGCAAAAGAGCATTTGGATGTATTCAGGACACACCTGGGATCAGCTGACCGAGGGAAAGTGGCACACAGAGTACACTGATCGCATTCTGTCTTGTATAGATGTTCTGGTAGATGGCCCATGGGTTCAGAGTCTCCACGATATTACCTTGCGTTTTAGAGGCTCTTCCAACCAGCGTCTTATTGATGTCCCTAAAACACTGGCTTCAGGAGAGATTACCCTTTGGTCCGATGGACCAATGTTGAGCTCTCGTGAGATGTAAAAGCTGCTTATCGCATTCAAAAAAGCCCGCGTCTGCGGGCTTTTTTCTTAGGTACGTTTTATGGAGAGAGCCTTAGTGCTCTGAAGGGGTTTGGGGCTCTGCGGGTTTCTCGCCAAGCTCGCTGATAAAGATTGCAACAAAGATAACAATAAAGCCGAGGAAGATTGTGGGGGTAATAACCTCAGCAAGGAAGATGACGCCAAAAACTGCTGCAAAAATACTGTCCAGAGAAATTATTAGTGAGGCCTGAACAGGAGTAACTGACTTCTGTGCGCGGTTCTGCAAAACACCAGTCAGTGCGGTTGCAATAAGAGTGATGTAGGCGAGGGCAACCCAGGCATTTATGGGCAGTGCTGCAAAATTGGGAACCGTTTCAAAGCAAAGCGCGTAGGCAAGGCAGGGAAGGGCGCTCACGCCAAGCTGCACCACCGTAAGTGTGATGATGTCGTATTTGTGAGCAAGCTCGGCAGTAAGCACAAAAACGAAGGCAAAAATAATGGCTGAGAGCAATGTCATCTGCTCGCCCAAGCCAAACGAGAACGAAAAATCAGTGCCCAGTGAGATAAGACCAATGCCAGCTACGCATAAAAAGGCTGCAAAGATACTGGTTCCATGAGGTTTTTTCTTTGCAATGAGCCAGTTTACAAACGGAATCATCGCGCAATAAATTGATGCAATAAAAGCAGCTTTACCTGCAGTGGTATAAGCAAGAGCTCCATTTTGGAACAGAAATCCTAGACCGTTAAGAACGCCTAAGAGCACGCCGTATTTGATATGTGTGACATTCAAGTGTTCTTTAAGTTTTTTTCTAAAGATGATGGCAACAATACCTACGGCAAAGACAAAACGTAAGGTCATAAGCCAAGCTGCCGAGATGTAACTAATTGCATCTTTGATAACGACAAAAGATCCGCCCCAGATAAGTGCGCAGACAAGAAGAGCAAACTTCCATACAAGCGTAGAAGAAGTATCTAGTGTGAGTCTGGAAGAGTTTCTAGTAGAAAGATCTGATAATGCCACGCGCTATCCATTCCCGTCGAAGATAAAAGTTAAGGTATAGGTAGTGTTCTGAGAAAATCAAACGCGTGCAAGTATACGTGATTTTGCACTTGAAGGACCCCACAAGCAGCATAAAAATGAGATTAGAAGTATACTCACATCTGCAAGAAAAATAAGTGTGTGCGATTGTTTTTATGCAAGAAGATATTTCAAGGAGACTTGTATGTCCAACTACGTTCTGACCTGTTGCTCTACGGCCGATGTAAGCGAGAAGTACCTTCAGTCACGAGATGTGAAATACGTATATTTCAACTACGAACTTGATGGTGTTCAGTGCAAGGATGACTTTGGTCGCACTAATACACCAGCTGATCTCTATAAAAAGATGCTTGCAGGTGCTGAGTGCCGCACTTCACAGGTATCAATTGGTGAATATATGGCCTTCTGGCGTCCTTTCCTGGAGGAGGGCAAAGACGTTCTTCATGTTTCGTTGAGTTCGGGCGTTTCTGGAACGTATGAGTCTGCTTGCCAGGCAAAGGCAGAAATTGAGCAGGAGTTCCCAGACAGAAAGATTGAAGTTGTTGACTCTCTGCAGGCATCTTCTGGCTATGGTCTGCTGGTAGACGGTATTGCCGATAAGCGCGATGAGGGTCTGTCTTTTGACGAGGCAGTTGCATGGGCTAAAGAGGCTCGTCATCGCGTGTATGGATGGTTCTTCTCAACAGATTTGACCTTCTTTGTTCGCGGTGGTCGCATTTCTAAGACAGCTGGCCTGCTTGGCGGCATGCTTAACATTTGCCCTGTTATGGATATTGAGGCCGACGGGTCTTTGGCTGTTAAAGAGAAGGCGCGTGGCAAAAAGAAGGCAATTGCTCGCGTAGTCGAGATTATGACTCAAACTGCAGAGCAGGGCAGTGCCTACGCACGTAAAGTGTTTATCTCTAACTCTGAGTGTGCTTCTGATGCCCAGGCTGTCAAAGAGCTTATTCAAGAAAAGCTTCCACAGACCGGTGATATCAACATCTTTACCATTGGCGCAACTATTGGTGTTCATACTGGTCCTGGAACTGTTGCAACATTCTGGTGGGGAGAAGAACCTCGCGCTTAAGATGTTGTTCGAGTAGGTAAGAAAGGTCTTGAGTCATGGTTAATTTTGAGTACGTTGTACCTACTCAGGTGGTTTTTGGAAAAGATACTCAGCTTCGTGTGGCAGAGCTTGTCTCTGCTCACGGAGGTACCAAGGTGCTGGTGCATTTTGGTGGCAGTCACGTGGTAAAGAGCGGCTTGCTTAACCAGATCCACCAGCTTCTAAGCAATGCGGGAATTGCTTTTGTTGACTGTGGTGGAGTTGTCCCTAACCCTCGATTAGAGCTTGCAGAAGAAGCTGTAGAGCTGGGCAAACGCAAGGGTGTTGACTTTATTTTGGCCATCGGTGGCGGATCTGTCATGGACTCTGCTAAGGCGATTGCATACGGCCTGGCCAATGACATTTCTCTTGAAGACCTCTATTTGCATAAGGTCAGTGTTTCAAAGGCAACTCCTCTTGGTGTCATTTCTACTATCGCAGGAACTGGCTCTGAAACCTCGGATTCTTCCGTCATGAACATTACGCTGGCTGATGGTCGCGTACTTAAGCGTTCTTATCACCATCAGAGCGGACGCCCTTGTTTTGCCATCATGAATCCAGAGCTCACCTACTCTGTGAGCGCTTATCAGACGGCATCAACAGGTGCAGATATCATGATGCACACCATGGAGCGCTACTTTACGCTTGAGAAGGACGTAGCGCTCACTGACGAGCTGGCCGAGGGACTCTTACGTACCGTAAAAGAAGCTGTTCTGGTTGCCGTTAAAGAGCCAGAGAACTACGCTGCGCGTGCAGATTTGCTCTGGGCCTCGTCGCTTTCTCACTGCGGACTTACCGGAACTGGTCGCGTAAGCGATTTTGCTTCTCATGCAATTGAGCATGAGCTGAGCGCAAAGTATGACGTGGCGCACGGCGCTGGTCTCACGGCTATTTGGGCAAGTTGGGCTCGCTACGTTATGAGTCAAGATCCAGAGCGCTTTGCGCAGTTTGCGGTCAATGTGTTTGGAGTTCAGAACAACTTCCATAATCCAACCGCTACAGGCCTTGCAGGAATTGAAGCTTGGAATCAGTGGTGTCATGCAATCGGCATGCCAACCTCCCTTGCAGAGCTCGGAGTAGACCCTTCGGAAGAGGATATTCTACAGATGGCTAAGGGCACTATTGATGCTCGCGGTGGAGATCATGCGGGCAACTTTATGCAGCTTAAAACAGCAGATGTTCAACAGATTTTAAGGATGGCCTTAAAGTAAAGTTTCTCAAGGTAAATTTTGTTTCATTGCGGGTATTATTACTACATACGAAGTTACTGAGCCACCAAGCTCAAACATACGGAAGGAAGATTCATGAGCGGTTTTGTTAAGGCAGACAATGTTTTTGTAAACCAGAACGCAGCGAGCCGTAATGATGTCCTGCGTTTTATTGCCGATAAAGCACTGGAAGCTGGCGTAACTGACGATGCAGACGCTGTCTACAACGCTTTTTTGGCTCGCGAGGAAATGGGCGAGACCGGCATGACTGATGGTTTTGCAGTTCCTCATGCAAAGGATGCTGCTATTAAGGATGCGGCTGTCTTTGTCTTCAAGAACAGCA
The DNA here is from genome assembly GCA_015259105.1 of Atopobium sp. Classification (GTDB taxonomy): domain Bacteria; phylum Actinomycetota; class Coriobacteriia; order Coriobacteriales; family Atopobiaceae; genus Lancefieldella. Next base: position 55,360 of record JABZGZ010000001.1, read on the forward strand.
CCCCTCTTGAGTGGCCTTCTTTTGACGAGAAGCCCGTTGATGTTGCTATTGCACTGCTTGTTCCAGATGGAGAGGCTGGCACTACTCACATCAAGCTTCTTTCTAAGACCGCTGTTCTTCTGATGAGAGATGAGTTTAAGTCTCTACTTCGTAGCTCTAACGATCAGGAAGTTATTGCTCAGGCCATTAACGAGGGCATTAGCGAGGAGTAGGGTTTCTCGCCAGATTATAGAGGGCTTGGCAGGTACTTTCTGCAACAGTCTAACTGGGTAAAATTTTGGACACTCAAGCACAAACTTGAGTGTCCTTTTTTGTGTAAAAAGGCGTACACTTGTACTAGTTTTAGTCGAGAAGGGAGTCAGATGTTTACACCATGTACTGACAAGCGCGTTGCTGTCTTTTTTGCCGATGGTTGTGAAGAGATTGAGGGACTGAGCGTTGTTGATGTCCTGTATCGTGCAGGTATTCCCTGTGACAAAGTGTCTATCTCTGATTCCTTGAGCGTGACTTCATCTCACCAGGTTACCTTTCTAACAGACAAGCTACTTAGTCAGGTCTCGTTTGATGATTACAGCATGTTGGTGCTTCCTGGAGGTCTTCCTGGAACTACTAATCTTGAGGCTTGTGAGCCACTTATGCAGGCAGTTGATGCGTTTGCGGAAGATGGCCGTGCGCTTGCTGCAATCTGTGCTGCTCCTTCAATTTACGCTAAGCGTGGATTGCTTGCGGGTAAGAAGGCTACGTCTAATCCAGGCTTCCAGCATTTTCTTTCAGAGAATGGCGCCAATCTTTCGCAAGATGCGGTTTGTGTTGATGGTTCTTTTATTACCAGTCAGGGTGCGGGAACAGCTCTTAAGTTTGGTCTTGAGATTGTTCGTTATCTTGTAGGTAATGACGTGGCAGAAAAAGTTTCAAAAGGTATTGTGCTTATCTAAGCCATGGCACCTTCTCAAAAACAGTACCTGGTTATTGATCTAAAGAGTTTTTACGCATCAGTTGAGTGCGTTGAGCGAGGCCTTGATCCCATGAAGGCCAAGCTTGTTGTGGCTGATCTTACCAGGACAGAAAAGACAATCTGTTTGGCTGTTTCACCGGCGCTTCGTGCGCTGGGTGTTCCTGGACGTTGCCGCGTTTTTGAGATTCCCAAAAACCTTACTTACGAGGTAGCACCTCCTCGCATGGCTCTATATGTGGAGCGCTCTGCAGACGTTTATTCGGTGTATCTCAAATACATTGCTCCAGAAGACATCCACGTTTACTCCATTGACGAGGCATTTATCGATGTAACACCGTACTTATCGCTTTACGGATGCACAGCAAGAGAGCTAGGCGAGAAGATCCGTGCAGACGTAGCAAAAACTACTGGTATCCCTGCTACTTGTGGTTTGGGCCCAAATTTGTATCTGGCAAAAATTGCGCTTGATATTACGGCAAAGCACAGCCCAAATTTCTTTGGTGAGCTTGATGAAGAGTCGTACAAACTTAAACTTTGGAACCATAAACCTTTGACTGATTTTTGGCATATTGGTGCAGGTATTCAAAAGCGTCTTGCGGCAATGAATATTCACACCATGGGGCAGCTTGCCATGGCTCCTACAGAACCTCTATATAAAGAATTTGGCGTTGATGCAGAAATTCTTATTGATCATGCATGGGGTATTGAGCCAACTACCATTGCAGATATTAAGGCCTACAAGTCTCAAAGTCATTCTGTCTCAACGGCGCAGGTCTTTGATCACAACAGAGACACAGAAGGTGCGCGTCTTATCTTTAAAGAGATGGTTGAAGCGTTGACGCTTGAGCTTGTAACGCAAAAGCTCGTTTGCTCTTCTATTGGCATCTATATTGGTTACTCGGCAACAGAGAGCCAGATGGAAGAGCTGAGGCAAACAGGAGATTATAGAAGCTGGAGAAGACATATTCCCTCCAGTAGCAGTACTAGGAAACTCTCTTACCCCACTAACTCTAGAGATGAGCTTATGGCAGAGGTTTTGTCTTTCTTTGACGAGCGAGTAATACCTTCAGAAAGCGTGCATCGCGTTGGCCTTACCTTTGGAAACACTCAAGAAGAAACGGGATCGGGTATTCAGACGTCGCTTTTCCAGGACACTACCGTTTTAGAGAAAGAGCGCCAGCGCCAAGATACTATCAACGCCATAAAGAAGAAGTTTGGAAAGAACTCCTTGCTCAAAGTTATGGACCTACTTCCCGAAGCAACTGCTCGACAGAGAAATGCTCAGATTGGAGGACACCGTAGTGGAGAAGAAACCAATGAAGCCTAGACAGGGTTTCTCGCCAGCGGAAGATAGTGCAAAAGAGGACGTGTTTGCAGCACAGATGCACTACGGACACCCCCGCATGTCACGAGCAAACAGGGCAAAAATATTCATGCCTTTTGATGCTCTGAAAGGTTTACGAGAAGCCTTGGCAGAAAGAGAACAAGAAGCTCAAGACCATATAAAAGACTTTCATGACTTACCGCACTGGTCATAGGTTTATACGATAAAATAGACAGGTCGTATAAAGAAATCGAGGAGGTTTCATGAACCCCAAAGCAAAAATTGCCATCCCAGCAATTGTGGCTCTCATTTTTATTGTCATTGATTTTGTTGCACCTGTTCAGTATCTCAGCTATTTCCACACGGTATTTAACTTTGCAACTCGTCAGACAAATCCTATTTCCCTGATACTTGCACGTGTTACCTACATTATTTTCCTGTGCTACCTTTTTGCTGCGGTTTCAGGTCTTTTGAGGGGTTTCCGTCCTCGTCTTAGGTGGGGTCTCTCCATTCTTTCTGTAGTTGGTTTAACTTCCGCACTTACAGAGCTCTCTGTGATGATTTCTATCAGCCAGGCAGTGAACTTCACCACCCTTATTCTTAACGTCATGATTGCTACCTTCCTGCTCTTTGCCGCTCTTCTTGCACTTCTCATTTGGGTTCGTGCTAAGAAAGAGTTTGACCAGCGTCAGGCTGATCTTGAGGAGGAAGAGGTTGTTGTTGCTCCAATGCCTCTTGCTACTGAGGGCGCAGAGGTTGCTCCTGTAGTTCCTGTAACTGCAGAGGCTACAGCAGCACCTGCTTCAGAAGCAACTGTCACAACTGTCGCACCTGAGGCTCCTGCAGCTCCAGAAGCTCCTGCAGCTCCAGAGGCTCCACAGGAGTAGCTCCTCACGCACACCTCTTCTTGTTCAGGAGAATTTTTCTCATAGGAGAAACGTATGTCTTTTGTTGAATTTAAAGAGGTAACAAAGACGTATACCATGGGCTCCGTCAAGGTAAACGCTGTCCATGACATGAACTTCTCCATAGAAGAAGGAGAGCTTTGCGTAATTGTAGGCCCATCAGGTGCTGGTAAAACAACTGTCTTAAATATGCTCGGAGGTATGGATACCTGTACCTCCGGGTCTATTTATTTAGACGGAAAAGAAATTGGTGGGCTTTCAGAAAAAGAAAGAACGCTCTACCGCCGTCATGATATTGGCTTTGTTTTCCAGTTTTACAATCTAGTTCCTAACCTCACTGCAAAAGAGAACGTTGAGCTTGCGTCGCAGATTTGTCTTGACCCCATGCAGCCAGAAGACGCGCTTCGCGCTGTTGGTCTTGAGCATCGTATGGATAACTTTCCAGCTCAACTTTCTGGTGGAGAGCAGCAGCGCGTCTCTATTGCGCGCGCTTTGGCAAAAAATCCACGCCTATTGCTTTGCGATGAGCCAACAGGTGCGCTGGATTATAAAACAGGAAAGCAAATTCTTAAGCTCTTGCAAGATATGTGCAAAGAGCAGCATAAGACCGTGGCTATTGTCACGCATAACTTTGCGTTTACTCAAATTGCTCATAGGGTTATCCACGTTAAAGAGGGTCAAGCTCAATCGGTAGAAATTAATAAGCACCCAGCTGACGCGCTTACTGTCGAGTGGTAGTCATGCCACACGCTCTTTTTACCGAGATTACTCGGACCATCAAAGGGTCTCTCGCCAGATTTCTTGCAATTACAGGAATTGTTGCTTTAGGCTGCGGCTTCTTTGCAGGCCTCAAAATGGCCAGCCCCGATATGCAAGAAGCTGCTCATACGTTTTACGCAAACCAACATCTCTACGACCTGCGTGTAATCTCTACGCTTGGGTTAAGCGAGAAGGACGTTCATGCCCTTGCATCAGTTGAGGGTGTTGAAGCGGTTATGCCTTCTCGTACGGTAGACATTATGGCTACACTGACGTCGTCGCAATCTACTGCTCGTGTGAGTTCTTTTAGACCCGGTGAGCTTAACCAGCCAATAGTGGTTGAAGGAAGACTTCCTCAAGGACCTTACGAGTGCGTGATGAGCGCAGATCCCAAGAAACGTGCTGATATCAGTCTTGGTCAACAGATTGAGCTACCAGATACTTCAAACGGCGTTCATTTAAAGGGCGGCTCGTACACGGTTGTTGGTTTTGTAAATGCGCCAACGTATCCGTATGTCAGCAATTTTGGTACTACATCGTTAGGCAATGGCATTGTGCAGCAATTTGTGTATGTCACTGAAGATGCTTTTGCAGATGATGACCTTTATACCGAAGTGTATGTGACAGTTCAGGGTGCTACCAGGTATAAGAGCGGCTCATCGGCGTATCAGAGCGCTGTTGATAGCGTTGCAGAACGCATTACACAGATGAATCCGTCGCTTGCTGCTCTTCGTTTGCAAGAGCTCAAAGATGACGCTCAAACTCAGGTTGATGAGGCTCGTCAAAAGCTGGAGCAATCAAGACAAGAGGCCGCGGATAAACTAGGGGATGCTCAGAAGAAGCTTGACGATGCGGAGGCACAAATTTCCGCTCAGCAGCAAAAGCTGGATGATGGTCAGAAGCAATATGATGCAGGACGTCAGCAGCTTACTGCTTCGCGCTACAGTGCTGAGCAGCAATTTGCTCAAGCGGAAGCTCAGATTACAACTTCAGAGGCTCAGATAGCCCAGGGAACAGCTGAGCTTAGTGCAGGAGAGGCTCAGTATCAGGCTGGCCTTGCCGCTTTTAATGCAGGACAAGCAACGTTTACACAGCAAAAGAGTGCGTTTGAAGCGGGTAGAGATGCGTTTCTTGCGGGACTTGCTGCGCAAGGAATTACGGCTTCTACCCTTGAAGAAGCTCAGCAGCAGCTCAGTGCTTTAGGGCTACCAACCTCGCAAGCAGACGCTCTTCTCGCTACACAGGCGCAGATTAGCGCTGCAGAGACAGAGCTGACTTCCCAGCAGCAGGCTTTAGCAGCCGCGCGAGAAGAGCTAGATCAGCGCACGGCTCAACTGCATGAGGCAGAGTCTCAGGTAGCTCAGGCGCGTCAGGATTTGGCAGAGGCAAGGCTTGCTACTGCAAATCAGCTGTCTGCAGCTCAAGAAAAACTTGCTGCTTCGCTTAGCCGCCTGAACGCAGGACAAACAGCGCTTCAAAGCGCTGAAGCTCAGACTACTGAGGGAAGAAAGAGCCTTGAGGATCAGCGTGCTGAGGTCGAGAAGCAGCTTGCTGATGGCCAGGCAAAAATCGATGAGGCTCAAAAGAAAATTGACGAGCTCAAAGAGCCCGATGTGTATGTACTTGATCGCACAAAAGAGATTGGCGTTGCAGCGTATCAAGCAGACTCTGAGCGTATCAACGATATTGCTAATGTGTTCCCGCTGATGTTCTTCTTGGTAGCTGCTTTGGTGTCACTTACCAGCATGACGCGCATGGTATCTGAAGAGCGTACGCTCATTGGTGTTCATAAGGCGCTTGGCTATTCGACTGTTCAGATTGCGACAAAGTACCTGTTATATGCCTTGTCCGCTTCGCTTTTAGGCGCTGTTATTGGCATAGCATGTTTAAGTCAGGTACTGCCAGGCGTTATTGTTTCTGCTTACGGGTCTATTTACACCATCCCAAATGGGGGAGCTCCTTACCCTATTCAGCTAGATAGTGCGCTGCTTTCGGGACTTTCTGGTATAGGCATCACACTTCTTTCAACCATGGCTGCCGTTTTATCCTCTCTGAAAGAAGAGCCTTCTAGTCTCATGCTTCCAAAAGCTCCAAAAGCGGGCTCAAAGATTTTGCTTGAGCGCGTTGAGCCTCTATGGTCCAGATTGTCTTTCTCGTGGAAAGTTACAATCAGAAACCTTGTCCGTTATAAGCGGCGCTTGATTATGACGCTCGTGGGAATTGCTGGATGTACCGCACTCTTGTTAGTGGCTTTTGGCCTTAGGGATTCCATTAGCGACATCATTGATAACCAATGGCCAGCTATCTCGCATTATGACTACATTGTGGGAATGACCTCCGATGTTTCAAGTGAAGAAGCTGATCAGATTAATGCAGAGCTCAATCAAGTGGGCGCTACAAACATTCATCGCATAACAAGAGAAAATGTTCTTCTCGAGTCACCTACACAAAAGGCGGGTTCGCTTACAAGAACAACTATTATGACCAGCAATTCTCTTCAAGACATGGCTGGTTTAGCCACTCTCCGTAACCGTCTTTCTGGTCAGGCAATAGAGCTTGGAGAAGACTCGGTAGTAATTACAGAGAAGCTTGCAAAACGGCTTGGTGTAGGTGTGGGAGATACCATTCAGGTCTATGCTCAAGACAGAATTGGAAACGCTTCAGGTGAGCCAAGTACGCTAACTATTACAGGAGTTGCCGAGAATTACGTTGGGTCGTATCTGTATGTGGGGCCTTCTGCATGGCATTCCCTGGGCATTCAAGACGACGCCACGGATGGCTGGTATGCAACGCTTCCTGAAGATCAAACAACAAGAGATGCGTTTGGAGAAAAGCTTATTAACCAGGCAGGAGTTGCAACAGTAGATGACGTCAATGAGGCTATTCATACCTACAAAGAATCACTTGCTGTAGTTAATCGCGTGGTAGCCATTCTTATTGTGGCCGCAGCTCTGTTGGCTTTTATCGTCTTGTATAACCTCACTAATATCAATATTGAAGAGCGCATTAGAGAGATTGCCAGCCTCAAAGTACTTGGATTTACACGACACGAGGTTGATGCTTACGTTTTTAGAGAGATTGCTTTGCTAGCCGTCTTTGGAGCGCTCTTTGGACTTGTTCTAGGAACATATCTTGAGGGATTTGTAGTTCAGACTGCTGAGATTGATCTTGTTATGTTTGGTCGTGCTATTCATGCACCAAGTTATTGGTTTGCCTTTGGACTCACGCTTGTTTTCTCGCTGTTAGTCTATGTTGCCATGCGGCCAAAGCTCAAAAATATTGATATGGTGGAGAGCTTGAAGAGCGTTGAGTAGGCATCTTTTGCACGCCCCAGGAAGGCACATTTTAGATAAGATAGAAGATAGTTGAGATTGCTTATTTATAAGGAGTTGGTATGCCTAAGGTTTCTTTTGTAATTCCTGCATACAACATCGAATCGTACATCGGGCGTTGTATTCAAAGCGTAAAGAATCAGACGTTTGGTGATTTTGAAGCAATTATTGTTGATGACGCCTCAACAGATTCCACTCCAGAGAAAATCGTTACGGCAGTAGGGGATGACAAAAGGTTCAAAGTTGTTACTCATGCAACTAACCAGGGACTTCATCTTGCACGTAAAACTGCTGCAGCTCACACAAAAGGCGAGTGGGTCTTTTGCCTAGACGGTGACGATGAGGTTACTCCTGATTTTCTTGAGCAGGTAGTTGCTCGTATTGATCAGAACCCTGTTGATATTCTCCACCTTGGCATTACCGTTATTCCAGAAAATGGTGTTGACCCAGCTGATGCAAAGTCTTTTGAAAGCTACATTAACCAACAATCAGACTTTACTCAGGGTGACGATATCCTTCGCATTATTTATGATGAGGGTTATGGGCAGAAGCTTGATTGGCGCGCTACGCAACGCTTGTATCGCGGAGAGCTTTTCCGCTCTGCCTTTGCAGAGATGACTTCGGAGCGCCTGGTAAGAGCAGAAGATGCCTATGAGGTATTTATCCTGGCAGATAAGGCTCAGACTGCCGATGGTTTTGAGTCTTGCAGAGGCTTTTTGTACCACTATGGCATCGGAGTAACTGGTGCTTCTCGTATTTCTTTAGATAAATTTGGAGAGTTCTGCTATCAGTTCTTAGACAACATTGATCAAGTAGAACTTTATATTGGCAAGTCAGATAACATTGCTCACATTAATTCGTTTAGGGGCATGAAGCATAGATTGCTGGAGCTTTTGAGTGCTGAGTGGAGATTCCGACTTGCTCCTGAAGATCAAGAGGCTGCTCTTGAGCCGTTTGCTATCCTCTTTGGACCCTCAGTAGCAGCTCGAGAGCTCTATCGCTTTGTAAGGGATATTGCTTACGAGGCTATTGCTACTGGAACCGAGCTTCCAGAAGACAGTGATGCCTATCGCTACAGGACGTATGCAAAGAAATATGCTGCTCTCATGCATCAGGATGAGGGACTGTCGTTTGATAGGGCAGTTCGCATGAAACAGATTGCCGATGAGCACATGGAATATCTAGAAAGAAAGCATATGGTAAAGATGTTTGAGCAGCAGCCTATTCGCATTCTTATCACTTCTCATAAAGATGTTGATGTTCCCGCAAGCAATTACCTTCAACCTATCCAGGTAGGACCAGGTCAGAAGACCAATCGCTTTACGTATATGCTCCACGACGATGAGGGCGATAACATTACCGAGAAAAACCCAATGTACTGTGAGATGACTACGCAGTATTGGGCATGGAAGAACATCACAAATGCTCGCTATGTTGGCTTTGGTCATTATCGTCGCTACTTTAACTTTACCGATACGGTTTATCCAGAAAATCCGTTTGGTGAGGTTATGGATGACTTCATTGATGAGGACGCCATCAAGAAATATGGTCTTGATGACCAGACTATTGCTCAGTGTATTGAAGGCTATGACCTTATTACCACGGGAGTAAAGGATATTCGCAAATTCCCTGGAAGCGCTAACACACCTCTTGAGCAGTACCATGCTGCTCCATTGCTTCATCCAAAGGATATGGATACTATGGCTGCGCTTATTGTTGAGCGTCACCCAGAGTATACAGAGGATGTAAACGCTTTTCTCAACGGCCATCAGCAGTGCTTCTGTAACATGTACATCATGCGTAAAGAGCTCTTTGACCGCTATGCTGCATGGGTGTTCCCACTTGTTGACGAGTGGACTGCTCGTACTGATATGTCTACGTACAGCAAAGAGGCCCTAAGAACTCCAGGTCATCTGACTGAGCGTCTCTTTAATATCTGGCGTATGCATATGCTGCGTACAGAGGGCAAAAACTGGAAGGTAAAAGAGCTTCAGTGCATTCACTTTACCAATCCAGAGCCTCGTCAGAAGTTCATTCCTCTCTTTGAAGAGAAGCCTGAGATTGCAAGCCAGAACGTTGTTCCTGTTGTCTTTGCAGCAGATAACAACTACGTTCCAATTCTTACCTGCGCTATGGGTTCAATGCTTGAAAACGCCGACCCTAACCGCTTCTACGACGTGGTTGTCCTTAACACCAATATCGGCGGCTCAAAGCAGGAGATGGTTAAGAAGTACTTCTCGCGTTATAAGAATGCTCGTATTACGTTCTATAACGTGTGGCGCATGGTCAAAGACTACAAGCTAGACACTAATAACGCGCATATTAGTGTGGAGACATACTTCCGTTTCTTGGCTCAAGACATTCTTTCTGCTTACGATAAGGTTGTCTATCTAGACTCTGACCTTGTGGTTAACGGTAATGTTGCTGAACTTTTTGATGTAAGAATGGGCAACAATCTTATTGCCGCAACGCTTGATATTGATTATCTGGCAAACCTTAACGTCCGTGGTGGAGACCGCATGAAGTACAGCCTTGACGTGCTTAACCTCAAGAATCCTTATGCGTACTTCCAGGCGGGAGTTATGGTCTTCAATACCGCTGAACTGCGCCGCTATCACACTGTTCCAGAATGGTTGCGCATTGCATCCAATCCAATCTTTATCTACAACGATCAAGATATTCTGAACAGCGAGTGCCAGGGTCGCGTTGTCTATCTCCCTGCTGACTGGAACGTGACGCATAACATTTTTGGACGTGCCGAGAAACTCTATCCAATGGCACCAAATAGCGTCTTTGATGATTATCAGGCAGCACGTCGTGCCCCAAAGATTGTTCACTTTGCTGGTGCTATTAAGCCTTGGCAGAACGCTAGCTGCGACATGGCGTCCTATTTCTGGAAGTACGCGCGCAACACTCCGTTCTACGAGGTTATTATTCAGGACATGGTGCCAGGCGCTAGAAATGACGCCGACGTCACAGAGTTCCACGAGCGCGCGCTTTCTGATGCAAGTCCTCTGCGCAAGATTATTGACCCCATTGCACCTTATGGCAGCGCAAGGCGAGAAGCCCTTAAGGCCCTTGGTAGAACCTTAAGAGGACGCAAATAAATACCTGGTAGGTGCAAGATTTCTTGCACCTACGTTTTTATGTTTGGAGTAGTAATGGCAGCACTTTCGCCAAAAGATATCGCTCGTGCGGCAGAGCTCAATAGAATCTTGAACCATGCGGCATATGCCTACTATGCTCTTGATAATCCAGAGCTTACTGACGCTGAGTTTGACCGCCTTCTTATTGAGCTTCAGCAGCTTGAGGCAGCATATCCAGAGCTTGTAACTGAGGATAGCTATACCCAGCGCGTAGGTGGTTACGTTTCTGAGCAGTTTGAGCCTGTCCAGCATGCCGCGCGCATGTATTCCATGGACGACGCCATGAACTTAGAGGAGCTGGATGCATGGCTTTCCAGGACTGATGAGGCTCTTGGTGCGTCACCTACAAACCCTGTGGCATATACCTGTGAGCTTAAGATTGACGGCTTAGGTGTTGCATTAACGTATCGTGACGGACAGTTTGTTCGCGCTGCTACACGAGGTGACGGCAGCACGGGAGAAAACGTTACGGCAAACGTTTTGACTATCTCTGACGTACCAAGAGAACTTGCACTTGCAGGACTTGAGCAGGTTGAAAATAGGGGTCTTAACCAGAGTATTGAGGTGCGTGGTGAGGTCTATATGCCAAAGCATTCCTTTATTCGTTTGAATGAAGATGCGGATGCTGCAGGTAAACAGCCTTTTGCTAACCCAAGAAATGCGGCCGCTGGATCTTTGCGTCAGAAGGATCCAAAGATTACCGCTCATCGAGACCTCGAGACCTTTATCTATGCGGTAGCTGATGAAGGGCCGCTTGATGTTCACAGCCAGTGGGAGTTCTTGAACTGGCTTCGTAGCTGCGGCTTTAATGTTAATCCTCATGCTCGCCGTTGCTTGAGCGCTCAGGAGGTTCACGATTTTTGTGCGCAAGCTCTTGAGCAGCGAGGAGACCTTAATTACGACATTGATGGCGTGGTGGTAAAGGTTGACTCTTTTGCCAGCCAGGAAGCTCTCGGTTTTACTTCTCGCGCTCCTCGTTGGGCTATTGCATTTAAGTTCCCACCAGAGGAAAAGCAGACCGTTTTGCGAGAAATTCGTATTCAAGTTGGTCGTACAGGCGTACTCACACCTGTTGCTGAGTTTGATCCCGTCACTGTTGCGGGTTCTACCATTGCGCGCGCAACCCTCCACAACCTTGACGAGATTCGTCGTAAAAACGTGCGCGAGGGTGACACCATCATTGTCCACAAGGCAGGAGATGTTATTCCAGAGGTTGTAGGACCAGTTTTGAGTCTTCGACCTGCAGATGCTGTTGAGTTTCAGATGCCAACTACCTGCCCAAGCTGCGGAAGCCCTGTTATTCAGGAAGAGGGAGAAGTGGCTTTCCGCTGCGTCTCTATTGATTGCCCTGCTCAGGCAGTTGAGCGCCTGATTCACTGGGGCAGCCGTAAGGCCATGGACATTGACGGCCTTGGTGACGAGCTTATTAATCGTATGGTTGAAGAGGGCGTCCTCTCTGACGTAGCCGACTTCTACGACAAACTCACTGAAGAAACGCTGGCAAGCATGCCTACAGGTCGTGTTTACGATACTGATACTGCAGATCACCTTTCTGGCGATAGTATTCCTGTGGGTCACACTATTGCTAAGAAGGTTATGGCAAAGGTTGAGGAATCAAAGACGCGCGGTCTTGGACGCGTGCTCTTTGGTATTGGCATGAGGCACGTTGGCGCTAACGTCGCAGAGCTACTTGCTCAGGAGTTTGGCTCTATCCAGGCGCTTGCTACAGCACCTGTCGAGAAGATCGCTGAAATCCCAGGTATTGGCCCTAAGATTGCAGAATCTGTACACGAGTTCTTCTCGATACCAGAAAATGTTGCCGTTATTGAGCGTCTTCGTCAGGCAGGCGTAGTGCTAGAGGAAGAGAAGTCAGAAAACGAGCTTCCTCAGACACTTGCTGGACTTACGTTTGTTTTAACGGGAACTCTTGAGCACTTCACACGTGATGAGGCTGGTGCCCAGCTTAAAGCTATGGGAGCAAAGGTTTCCGGCTCTGTATCTAAAAAGACTAGCTTTGTAGTGGCAGGAGAAGCCGCGGGATCTAAGCTTACAAAGGCTGAGAGCTTGGGCGTTCCTGTACTTGATGAGGCTGCGCTCCAGCAAATTCTTGAAACAGGTCAGGCACCTGCATAAATGTGCATGGTTAGTAACAAGGTGTTGATTTATAATGCTTCATTACCGTCAGTAAAAAGGAGGCGACCAAATGAACCTACTAAAAAGTAAGTATGTTTCTCTTGGAATGATGTTTTTGATTTTAGCAATCATCCTGGGTGCAGCATCAAACGTTAATGACCTCTTTATCGGTATGCTCTATGGCATTTCTCTAGGAATATTGATTTTAGGATTGCTTGTAACTCAAAAAAGATTGCCTTTATGTAATCGATAATTGATCCAAAGGGCACAGCCATGGCAGATAAAAACATTTTGGTTCTTTGCTATTCTCGCTGCACTACCTGTAAGAGAGCTCTTAAATGGCTTGATGAACACGGTGTTTCTTATACACTGCGTGATATTAAAGAGGAGAATCCAACTGCAGAAGAGCTTGCTGAGTGGCACAAACTGAGCGGTCTCTCCATCAGGAAATTCTTCAATACTTCAGGCATGGTGTATCGCGATAATAACATCAAGGAGCAGCTTGATGCAGGTATGAGCGATAGTGATGCCTATAAGTTGCTTGCTACCACAGGTATGCTGGTAAAGCGCCCCTTGGTGGTTGCAGGCAATACTATCTTGCTTGGGTTTAAAGAACCTGCATGGGAAGAAGCACTTCTGTAAAATCAACTTTTGCGGTTTGTGTTTTTGTAGCATGCGCTTTTACAGCATGCGTCAGATTGTAGATAAGCGTTAGTAAAAAAGGCAGCTACTCAAGTAGTTGCCTTTTCTCTTACGTGTTTGAATATGCATCGCTTTTGGTGTTTTGTTGCAAGCTAGTCCTCGTCATCAACCATTTCTACAACAGGTTTACCCATGTAATTGATGCCGTCAACCAGCTCTTCTAATGTGATTCGCTGGCCCAAAATAGTTGCCTGAACAAGCTCTTTGTAGAACTCACGAGCTTCATCCATAAGATCAAGAATGCTTTCAGTCTTGATCTCTCCTGTGTAAGGCTCTTTCCAAGGTAGACGCTTGAGGTTTGCCGTAGGGAAGTCCTCGGTTTTAACAATACGATGGGCCATCGCCGCAACATATGAATTGTTTGAAGGACGCATGAACTTCTCGGTCTTATACAAAACGTCAGGAAGCTTGGTGGTGTACTTAGGATCAGTACGCTCTACAGTGTGGTAGATGCGAGCGTAATCCTGAAGGGCCTTCTCGTACTCACCAACGCCAACATTAAGGTCAAATACCTGAAGCGCTACTTGCGAGAAGAGCGCGCCACCAACGTGCTTGGTTGATTCAATTGCTTCAAGCACCTCAGCTGGGGGAAACGTTTCAACGGTAGTATGGCGCAAGTGCCAGAGAAGGTATGAGTCTAAATCTGTCTCGATAATAGGATGGAGTTCTCTGTAGGCATTCTTGAGAGATGGTTCCGCCTCAATCAATGCATCTTGCTGGGAATACACAAATGGATGGACAATTCTATCCAGGGCGTAGTGTGCTAAAAGGCCAAGCGCAAACGCACGACCAGCGGGCATGTCGCTCTGCGGTAGGCGAGAAACACCATCGCGAATAGAAAGAAACGCGTCAACAATATGACCCGCATGCATACGACGATGTAGTCTATTGCAGGCAAGCGAGTGGTTTGGCCAGGCAAGATGACGTGCTAGGAAGGGATCAGGACCCTGGTTTCCAAGAAGGAATGCATTGACCTCTGCATCAGTTGCAACAAGCTCTTGTGGTAAATCATGAACCACCTCTGCGCCAAACAGATAGTGGGTTATTAAAGCAGGCATAGGACTCCTTGTAGTTTTTCAATATAAGAGTAGCCCAAAATAGCTTATAGGCGTTAAAATTTCTCCTTCGTGTTACAAGATTTAATGATACTTGGGAACTGACACATGGGTCTACTTGAAATTTTAATGCTTGGTGTGGCGCTTGCAACAGATGCATTCTCTGTCACTATCTCTAATACTTTTGCCTTTGATGACCATAGGGTTTCTCGCCTCATGCGTATGCCTCTTTTCTTTGGCCTCTTTCAGTTTGGTATGCCTCTTGCCGGTTATTTTGTTGGCGGCATTGCAGCAGAATTGATTGAGAAGTATGCAGGAATGGTCTCTTTAGTCATCCTTGGCTTCATCGGTTCAAACATGCTGTACAGCGGCTATAAGGCGCTCAAAGAAGACGCTTCTGAGGAAGAAGACGAAGAAGCTCAGCAAGACTCTACGACGCTCTCTTTTGGAAAGCTGCTCTTTCAAGCTGTTGCTACAGCAATTGACGCATTTGCTGTTGGTGTAAGTTTTAGGGCACATAGTGTAGACATTTTGGTTGCCTCGGCGCTCTTTGGCATTATTACTGCCATTCTCTGCACCATTGCTCTGTTCATTGGCAAAAAACTTGGTTCTCTTCTGGGCGACCGTGCCGAGATGGTGGGCGGAATAGTACTTATCCTGATTGGACTAAAAGCCTTTTTTGGATAAAATCTGTTTGACCAGACGGATTATGTAGCAGGTAAGGAGGTAGTGTGAAGTTTATCCCAGATTGTCTGCGCCAGAAGATGCATAAAACTTTTGGACCAAAAGACCCTGATGAGAAGATTACTCCACCAACTGCCACTTCTGTTACAAGAACCTCATTTATTATCCTGGCTGTCTCGGCGGTTGCTGCACCTGTAATAGCTACGGTAGCAAATGTTTTGAGCCCAGGAATTTCTTATGTTCAGCAGGAGCTTCTTCCTCCACAGCTTAATTCAAAAGTTCCAGGCTACGCTCGAGCGCTTATTCAACTTGCGCAACGAGAGGGCTCCCTCAATCTTTTATGTACTTCAAAAGAAGCGGTAAAGTCCCTGGTAGAAACATATTCAAGAATGTTTTCTATGCCTGTTACGGTGGGTGAGGCAACAGAGGAAGAAATTCAGGAGTTTATTCAGCAAACATATACTTCTGGTAAGAGTTCGGAGTCTGAAACTTCTGATACCAAATCTGGTACTGATTGGGGTTTTGAGAAACCCGATGTCATTTTCTTGGCAAGCGAAGCTCTCATGCAAAATTTTGAGACTTCCGCATATTGTCAACCGTTTGAAGTTTCTTCAACAGACCAGTATGTGCGCCCTGAGTTTTTTGACGCCAACGGACACTGGTATGCCTACGCTGCAGATCCATTGGTTTTACTGGTAAATCAAGAACGCCTTAATGAGAAAAAGATTTTGCGTCCTCACGAATGGACCGATCTTCTTACAGATGGCCTGCGTGGAAGGTATGTTATTCCTGACCCCGCACTTACGTATACGGGCAAGAAGTTTGAATCGCTCTTTTTAGGCCAGTATGGTATGGATAAAGGCGCTCAAATTATCCAAAGTTTGTTTGAAAATGTTGACGCATTTTCTGAGAGTACCCATCAAGCTATTAGAGACACAGGATTTGGCAGGTACAGGGCTTGTGTTTGTCCGCTGAGCGCTGCTTATAGGGCAATTACTAAAGACGATTTTGATAATCTTTCAGTTATTCTGCCAGGCACTTCTTATTTCTCTACGATAAGGTCATTTGTATGCCAGGGGTCAAAACATACGTATTCAGCGTATTTATGGCAGGAATTTATTACCAAACGAGATTCTGCTGAACACATGGGAGAAATGGACTCGTTCTTCTCGCCAGTTATTGAGGGAACACCAACGCCTTGGTATGCGGATCGTCTGAATTTGACAGCAGTAAGTGAATCAATGCAGATAGCTCCTGCTCCCACCGATGCTGAAGGCAATCTCATCAAGCTTGAAGACGTCCATGCTGCATACAGTAAGTTGGTCAACGCATAACCTTTGCCACATCTTATGAGTTTGGATACAAAAAACGGCCCAGGTAAACTAAGCCGTTTTGCTGTATAGATGGAGTGGCGAGAAGACCGGGTTTCTCGCCAAGAAGCCCTGATGAAGAATTAGACGTAGAAGAGCATCTTGTTGTAGCTAGGAACTGGCCACCAGTCGTGTCCGCAGATGAGCTCCATGGAGTCAACGGCGCTGCGCAGGCGGGCCATAGCAGGAAGAACTTCATTGCAGTAGTATTCGCACTGCTCCTGAGGCTGATCTTTCATCTGGTGAGCTGTGGTATTGATCTCATCAAGGCTGTTGGTAGCTGCATAAATCTCGTCAATACCTGCGGTGAGCTTCTCAACAATCTCTGTTTCTGCAGCGCTCTTGATACCAATAGCCTGCTTAGCAGCAACTGAAGAGGCAACATCACTTGAGTAGGTAAAGAGGGCAGGTAGATACATGTGGCGCGTCATATACAGCATGGTACGAGCCTCAATGTTGAGAACCTTAGCGTATTGCTCTGCCTTTGCAACGTAGCGAGCCTGTGCTTCTGCCTGGGAAAGAACACCATAGCGCTCAAAGAGCTCAATGTTCTCTGGAGCAATCATTGCGGGAAGCGCCTCAGGGGTGGTGCGGAGGTTTGGAAGACCGCGCTCCTCGGCAAGTTTCTCCCAATCGCCTGAGTAGCCATTGCCTTCAAAGAGAATGCGCTCGTGAGCTTTGAAGGTATCAATAACCCATCTCAAAGCTTCCTTTGTGAAGTTCTCTTCAGAAGCATTTGAAAGATCGTTTGCAAAGCGGTCGCACTGCTCGGCAACAATGGTGTTCAAAATGACGTTAGGATCAGAGAGGTTCTGCTGGCTGCCGCACATACGGAACTCAAACTTGTTACCAGTAAACGCAAAGGGGCTGGTACGGTTTCTGTCTGTGTTGTCCCTAAGGACTGCAGGTAGTGTTGGTACGCCAAGGTCCATGCGAGTGCGCTTTGCACCGTGAACATCAGAGCCAGTGATAAGATCATCAACAATTACAGAAAGCGCAGCGCCTAAGAAGACTGAGACAATCGCAGGAGGAGCTTCGTTTGCGCCAAGACGGTGATCGTTTCCAGCAGATGCAACAGACATGCGCAGAAGGTCTGCATGAGAGTCAACAGCGGCAACAAGGCACGCAAGGAAGACCAGGAAGCGAAGGTTCTCGCCAGGTTTATCGCCAGGTTCGAGCAGGTTCTCGTTGTCTGCAGAGAGTGACCAGTTGTCGTGCTTACCAGAGCCATTGACGTACTCAAAGGGCTTCTCGTGCTCAAGGCAGGCAAGACCGTGATGCGGTGCAAGAAGCTTGAGCTTCTCCATGGTTAGAAGGTTGTTGTCAATAGCAAGTGCGCCCTGCTCAAAGACAGGTGCAAGCTCATGCTGGCAAGGAGCAACCTCGTTATGCTTGGTCTTTGCAGGGATACCCAGCTTCCAGAGCTCGTCATCAAGCTCTTTCATGAAGTTGTTGACGGTTGGGCGAATAGCGCCAAAGTAGTGCTCGTCAAGTTCCTGACCCTTGCTTGGTTCGCAACCAAAGAGGGTACGACCACAAAGGATAAGGTCAGGGCGCTGCTCAAAGTCTTCCTCTTTGATAAGGAAGTACTCCTGCTCAGGACCAATGTTTGTGACAACGCGAGAAGGCTCTTGTCCAAAGAGCGCAAGAACGCGCTTGGCCTGCTTCTCTAGGGCAACCTGGGAACGAAGCAGAGGAGTGCGCTTATCCAGCGCTTCTCCGGTATATGAAATAAATGCAGTTGGAATGCAGAGGACTTCATCTTTGATGAAAGTTGGGCTTGCAGGATCCCAAACCGTGTAACCGCGAGCCTCAAAAGTGGCGCGTAGGCCGCCAGAAGGGAAGCTTGATGCGTCAGGCTCGCCCTGTACCAGCTCTTTTCCCGAGAAGGACATCAAAATAGTGCCGTTTCCCTGAGGAGTCATAAAGCTGTCGTGCTTCTCGGAAGTAATACCTGTGAGAGGCTGGAACCAGTGCGTGAAGTGAGTAGCACCTTTTTCAAGTGCCCACTCTTTCATGGCATGCGCAACCTCGTTTGCAATGTCGAGGTCAAGCGGTTTGCCGTCCTGGATAACACTACGAAGTTTCTTGTACGTTGGCCTTGGCAGACGTTCTTGCATGTCTGCGTCGGTAAAGAGAAGTGAGCCAAATTCCTGAGAAACTTTGTCGTGAGCCACAGCCCCTCCTTGTGGGTAAATGCTGGCAGTTAGTCTGTTTTCTCGCGTGCTGGGCACGTTATGTTGGTTGTTATTTTCGCACGTTTGGAAGAGTCAGAGTGGCGAGGATGCAAACAGAAACATAACGATTACAAAAAATTTTGGCCGCTGCCCAAATGAGATGTGGGCTTTGTTTCCATGGGCTCTGGCGCGCATAAGCAGAGGAAGTCTTAGTACAATAGAAGCACACAAAACTAAGAGGAGCAGGTATGTCTGATACTACTATGCCAGTTGATACTACAGATCAAAACGAGGCTGCATCAACCAAAGAAGGTGCAGCTAAACCACGTAGAACCATTGCTGTTATTGACGGAAACTCGCTCATGCACCGAGCATTCCATGCAATCCGTCAGCCTATGGCAGCACCAGATGGTACGCCAACTGGTGCACTTTTTGGCTTCTTTAACATGTTTATCAAGCTTGTTGAGTCCTTCTCGCCAGATGGTGTCATTTGCGCCTTTGATAAGGGTAAACCACAGGTTCGCATTGATATGTTGCCTCAGTACAAGGCTCAGCGTCCTCCGATGGACCCCGCTTTGCATGCACAGTTTCCCATAGTCAAGGAGCTGCTCAAGACGCTTGATGTTCCTGTCTGCCAGCTTGAAGGCTGGGAGGGCGACGATATCTTGGGCACCCTTGCTCGCCGCGGTGAGGCAGAGGGCTATCAGATGCTGCTCTTCACGGGCGACCGCGATATGTATCAGCTCTCCACAGAAAACGTCAAGATTGTCTCTACGCGCAAGGGCGTCTCTGACGTCTCAATTATGACACCAGAGACTGTGGCAGATCTCTATGCAGGTATTACGCCTGAGCTTGTTCCAGATTTCTATGGTCTTAAGGGAGATTCTTCCGATAACATTCCAGGTGTTCCTGGAATTGGCCCCAAGAAAGCTGCTGCTCTGATTGTGGAGTATGGCTCGCTTGACCAGGTCATTGCCCACGCTGACGAGGTCAAGGGCAAGGTGGGAGAAAACCTTCGCGCCCATATTGATGACGCGCTGCTCTCCCGTAAGGTTGCTACTATTCGTACCGATGCGCCGCTTGATATCAATCTGGAAGACGCTCAGTTCCCCACGTTTGATCCAAATGACGTGGTCAAGGCCTTCTCGGCTTTGGGCTTTACCGGTATGACCTCAAGGCTTGCTCGCATGGCTGGTGGGTCTGCTGCTGGTGCAGTCGCACAAACTGCTTCCACTACGTCTGCACTTCCTATTCCATCAGAGTATCTACAGGCAGGAGACGCGTCTGCTGCGCTCACTGCGGCAATTGAGGACCAGGAGTGGATTGGCGTTGCTGAGGATTCTGCGGCTGATGCTGGAGCGCTCTTTAGCCTTTCTCGCACACTTTGGGTGTCTACAGAAAAGGCACTTCTTAAGTTTGAGGGAGAAAACGCAACTGCAGCACTTTTGCGTATTTTGCGAGAAGCTCGTGTTGCTGCAGATGATGTCAAGGCACTACTGCACGAGGTAAGTCCTGTTGATTCATCTGAACCACAGAAACTGGATATTGAGACCATTGATTCTGACCGCCTCTTTGATACGGGTGTTGCTGCCTATCTGCTTGAGTCCGATCGTTCAAGCTTTGATATCAACGGCTTGGTTGAGCTGTACTTTGGCTCTGAGCTTCCTGAGCCTACAGATGAGATTCCTGCTGCAGCACTAAGAGCTGTAGCTGCTAGAGCTCTTGTGCCTGTGCTCACTAAAAAGCTTGAAGATGATGGTTCCTTGGAGCTCTTTACTTCTCTAGAGATGCAACTTTTGCCTGTGCTTGCCGCGATGGAGCGTCGTGGTCTCTACGTTGATCCTCAGGAGCTTGCTAAGCAGTCTTCGGAGCTGGGTGAAGATATTGCGCAGCGTGTAGCAAGTATTCACCAGACAGCAGGCGAGGATTTTAACTTGGATTCTCCAAGCCAGCTTTCGCACATCTTGTTTGACGTGCTTAAACTTCCAACCTATGGCCTCAAAAAGACGCGCACCGGGTTTTACTCCACCAACGCAAAGGTTCTAGGAGACCTGGCGCAGGAGTACCAGATTGTTGCTGATGTTCTTGAGTATCGTGAGCGTGCCAAGATCAAATCAACTTATCTCGATGCGCTTCCTGCGCTTATTCGTGGCGATAAGCGCATCCACACCACATTCAATCAGACCGTTGCTGCAACAGGAAGGCTTTCCAGCTCTGATCCAAACCTGCAGAACATTCCTACCCGTTCTGAGCTTGGACATCGTGTCCGTACTGCCTTTACCGTTCCCGAGGGCAGCGTTTTTCTCGCCTGCGACTACTCTCAGATTGAGCTTCGCCTGCTTGCGCATCTCTCGGCTGACGAGCACCTGGTAGCAGCATTTAACTCTGGTGCTGACTTCCACGCCGCAACTGCCGCCCGTGTCTTTGGCGTGCCTGTTGAAGAGGTCACGCCAGCACTTCGTAGCCGTGCTAAGGCAGTTAACTTTGGCATTGTCTATGGTCAGCAGGCCTTTGGTCTGGCAACGTCTCTGAAGATTTCCCGCAAGGAAGCGCAAGAGATGATTGACCGCTACTTTGACGCATATCCTGGAGTCCGTGCATACCTTGACGATTCCGTCCGTACTGCTCACGAGACTGGTTATGCGATTACCATGTACGGTCGTAAGCGCCACATTAGAGAGTTCAATCAGTCAAATCGCCAGCTCATTGCCTTTGGCGAGCGTACTGCTATGAATCACCCTATGCAGGGAAGTGCTGCAGACATTATCAAAATTGCAATGATTAATGTCGAGAAACGCCTGTGTGATGAGGGTCTTGCGTCAAAGCTGATTCTTCAGATTCACGACGAACTTGACTTGGAAGTTCCAGAGTCAGAGATTGAGACAGTCTCTGCGTTGGTAAAAGAGACCATGGAAGACGTTGTTACCCTGCGTGTCCCTCTGATTGCTGATGTCAGCTATGGCTCCAATTGGGCTGAGGCAAAGTAAATACGTAAGCAACACGTTTTAGAGGAGATTTGGTATGGAGGCTGCAACCTCATATATGCACGTCACAGTCTATACAGACGGTGCGTCTCGAGGAAACCCTGGTCCTGGTGGCTACGGGGCCGTGCTTCTATATACCGATCCCTCCGGCCAGCAGCATACAAAAGAGTTCAGCCAGGGTTATAAATCCACTACAAATAACCGAATGGAGCTCCTCGGCGTCATTGTTGCACTTGAAGCGCTTAAGCGTCCCTGCCAGGTTGAGCTCTATTCCGATTCAAAGTACGTAGTTGATGCGTTTAATCAAAAATGGGTCTCGGGGTGGATTAGAAAAGGCTGGAAAACGGCTTCTAAAGAGCCTGTCAAAAACGTAGACCTTTGGAAGCGTTTGCTTTCCGCCATGGAAGACCATGAGGTAAGTTTTAAGTGGGTCAAAGGCCACGCAGGTCATCCACTTAACGAGCGCTGCGATCAGCTGGCCACTGAAGCAGCTGACGGCTCCAATCTCCTGGACGACCAAGGTTTCTTCGTGGATCAGCCATTGCTGTAACCCTAGACGCATAGGGCGAGAAGCCCTTCTCGCCCTACGTGCTCTCTACAAGAAAACAGCCGCCTGAGTGGGCGGCTGTTCTTAGTTGCATGAGGCGATTAACTGTTAGTAACCGAATACGGCATAGCCAACAAGACCTGGACCTGTGTGGACAACAAGGTCCGAGCCAGCCTCGACATACCTAAAGTCAGTGACATTAGGGATTGCCTCTTTAATCATGGCTTCCATTTCGGAGTAAATGATATTAGGCGCGGAGCAGCAAATTCCTACATGGACGCGGTCAAATTGCTGAGCAAAGGCTGCTCCTAGAGCAATCTGTCCTGCAAGAGACTTCTGCCAACCGCGAGTCTTCTTGGCAATGGTGTATTTGCCGTTCTCATCGCAGGTAAGAACAGGTTTGATGTTCAACATGGAACCAATGCGATAAATTGCCTCAGAAATGCGGCCACCCTTACGTAGATACTCAAGGCTTGGAACGGAGAAGTATACGCGCGTGTTAAGGGAAGCCTGATCAAGCTTGGCGCCAATTTCCTCAAGAGAAAGGCCCTGCTCAATAAGACGTTGAGCCTCAATAACAATAAGACCGGAAGCAATACCAATGTTTTTGGTATCAACAACATAAATAGGGAAGTCTGTAATGGACTCTGCAATCATGCGAGCAGTATCGCAGGTAGCAGAGAGTCCAGAGGAGATAGCAACGTAAACAGCACCCTCGTACCCTGCTGCTTTTGCATCATCAAAGGCAGCCTTAATGCCCTCAGGAGAAGGAAGCGAAGTCTTTGGAACCTCTTCTTCAAAGCGGGCAACCAGCTCAGCTGGCGTGATGGTAATACCAGACTCGTAGGAAGAGCCGTCAGAATAGTTAATGCGAAGTGGGGTGATACGAATATTGTGTTCAGCAACAAAATCAGGTGGGACATTAGTTCCTGAGTCTGTGATGATGGCAATTCGCTTAGTGTCCATTATCCGCTCCAAATATATACGTGCTACAAGTAGCTAAACGTTGACTTTCTATTACCCACATTTTACATAGAGATATACCCCGTTTTCTTGAGATATGACAAGTTGCCCTCAACGGTAGGTAGACGGTACACTAGGCATATACATCGAGAAAAACTTTCATAGCTAACGGTCAATACCATTTAGATAAAGAGAGAACGGCAGATAATGTCTAGTATTTATAGAGAGCCCGCAGTTGTAAGAAGAATTAGTCAGCGCTCTTCTCTAAAGAAAATCACCTCTAACAGCACTATTGCAGCAGCAGTCATGGTGCTTGCGGCTCTTATTGCACTTGTAGTTGCCAACTCACCTGCTCATGAGGTGGTTCGAGAAATTCTTGAAGTCCAAATGAGTTTCTCGCTTGGAATGATTCATGCGCATATGGCTCTAGAAACCTTTGTGAATGACTTCCTTATGGCAATCTTCTTCTTGCTGGTAGGTATTGAGCTTAAGTATGAAGTAACTGTTGGCCAGCTCAGAAAGCCAAGACAGGCAATGCTTCCTATGCTTGCGGCTGTTGGTGGCGTTGCAGTTCCTGCCCTTATTTATCTGGCGCTTAACGCAAGCACTGCCCCTCATGGATGGGCAACGCCAATTGCAACCGATATTGCGTTTGCGCTGGGTGTCATGTCGCTGTTGGGCAACAGAATTAGTCCGCAAACAAAGGTCTTTTTCCAAACACTTGCTATTGCCGACGATATCCTGGCTATTGTGGTCATTGCGCTTTTCTATGGTCACACGCCAGATATTGCCTGGTTAGCAGCTTCTCTTGGAGTACTTGTTATTTTGTGGGGAATGAATCGCCTAAAGATTTATTCTTCTGGTCCGTATTTGCTTGTTGGTTTGGTGCTCTGGGTTTGCATGTACCACTCGGGAATTCATGCAACCCTTGCAGGTGTTCTTCTTGCCTTCTTCTTGCCATCTCACTCTGATGTTCGCCTGAGCAAGCTGGGAAGCTGGCTTTCAAGACGCGCTCGTGAGCTTGACGATCACTACGACGATGAGCATCACGTTTTGGGTCAGCATGACTTTACACATGGTGCTAACTCAATCGAGCAGGTCATGCACCACGTAACTCCACCACTTCAGCGTGTTGAGCACTACATTTCTGTCTTTGTGAACTTTGTTGTTCTGCCTATTTTTGCGTTTGTAAACGCGCAGATTACGCTGGTAGGAGCAGATTTTGGCGCTCTATTGAGCAGCTCTATTGCACATGGCGTTTTCTTTGGCGCTGTCCTGGGTAAGCCACTAGGAATTATTTTTGTAACGCTCTTGCTGGTCAAATGTAAGATTTGCAAGCTTCCTGCAAAAGTTGATTGGATTCAGATTACAGCTGTTGGTCTTATGGGCGGCCTAGGCTTTACCATGTCAATTCTTATCTCTAATCTTGCATTCCCAGATGCAGGGGAGATTCTTGCAGCTAAGGTAGCTGTTCTTGCCGCATCGTTTGCTTCTGCAATTTTGGGCCTACTCTTTGTACACATCGCAGAGTTTTATAAGCACCAAAGGCAGAGCAGCTTAAGGGAAGATGCCGTACAAGAATAAACCTAATGAGACGTACTAATCAATAAGCTATGACTACTCAACCGTGCCGTAGGTAAAGCCCCAACCGTGCGCCGTAACAATTGAGTTAATCTGATCGCAGAGGCGAGCGCGGACATATGTGCCAGAAGGAATCAACTCAATAACTTCTTGCAAATCTTCTTCAAGATCATCTACTTCAGCTTGAATCAGCACGTCAACCTTAGTAACTGTGCCCGAAGGTTTGCGCTTATAAAGATTATCAACAAGGTGCTGGAGCTCGCCATATGCCTCCGAGCGCATGCCAGGCTGTGCAGAATTTGCCATGATTCTCCTTGTCGCGTTGATTTTTAAATCACCTATACTTTGTATCACGCAGAGACCGAAAAGGGGAGTGTCATGTTTGAGCTAGTTTCTCGCGAGCTGTTCCAGCCAAAATCAACCTCTGAGCAAAACGCTTATCAGAAGATGAGCGACGCTGAGCTTAACCAGGCTCTTGAGCTTATTGGACAAGAAGCTCGTGCACTTGGCGAGAAAAACCTCAAGCTTGATATGGCTCGTGGAAAGCCAAGCCCTGCGCAGACGGCGCTGTCTAAGCCTATGCTTGATGAGCTTAACTCCAGTTCTGACCTGACTGACGGCGGCTCTTTTGCAGACAACTACGGAGACCCCTGGGGTCTTCCTTCTGCACGAGCCTTTGCTGCGGAGCTCACCGGTGTACCTGCTGATCAGGTCATTGTAAATGGCTCTTCAAGCCTCAATCTTATGCACGACATTATTTCTCATGCCGTAACCCACGGTCTTGCTGGTCAGCCTTCTTGGGCAGAGCAGATGGCGGCTGCAAAGGCTCAGGGTACCACGCTCAAGTTCCTGTGCCCTGCTCCAGGCTATGACCGTCATTTTGCTATTACACAGCATTACGGACTTGAAAACGTTGCCGTACCTATGACCGATGACGGCCCCAATATGGACGTGGTCAAAGAGCTTGTTGAAAACGACAACTCTGTTAAGGGAATTTGGTGCGTTCCACGTTTTGCTAACCCAACTGGCATCACCTATTCAGATGAGGTTGTTCGCGCGTTTGCAAACCTTAAACCTGCGGCGCCTGACTTTAGAATCTTCTGGGATAACGCCTATGCAATTCACGCCTTTGTACCAGAATCTGAGGCCCCTCAGCTCTTAAATATCTTTGATGCGCTTTCAGAGGTTGCTGCAGGTGGCGCTCAAAAGAACCTGGTAATTGCTTTTGCCTCAACGGCAAAGGTAACCTTCCCAAGCTCGGGCATGGCCTGGGTTGCTGCAAGTCCTGCAGACAGTAAAGAAATCCAGAGCGCTTTCAAGGTTGCTCGAGTTTCTCCCGAGAAAATCTCGCAGCTGGCACATGTGCGTTTCCTCAAAGATGCTCAAGGCATTGAAGCCCATATGCAAAAGCATGCCGAGCTGCTTCGACCACGCTTTGAACTGGTTGAGCGCAAATTGCAGGAGGGTCTGGGAGATCTAGGCGTTGCAACCTGGTCTCATCCTAAGGGTGGCTATTTTGTCTCGTTTGATGGTCCCGTTGGCTCTGCACGCGCAATTGTTTCTCGCGCCAATGAGCTGGGCGTTACCATGACACCTGCAGGAGCTACATGGCCAGCCGGTAAAGATCCTTTTGATACTAATATCAGAATTGCTCCAAGTTACCCAACGTTGGAAGAGCTTGATGCAGCACTTGATGTCTTTATTGTTGCTGTTAAACAGGTAAGTGCTCGACTTGCAAAAGTTGATCGCGGTCAGAGCGTCTGGGGATAGCTTGTGTAACTTTGGTATTTCCTTTGAAAGTAGGCCCATTCTGCCGTATCTTGATAAGTTATGTTTAGAAAAAGCGATTGGATGTTGAATGCCAACTAATACTTCAAAGCCAGAACTTACACCAGAACAGAAGGCAGAAAAAGAGCTGGTTGCCATGGCAAACCAGACAGCAAAAAAGAAGGCAAAGGATCGCAAGCCCGATGAGGCTCCTAAAAAGCCAGGTCCTTCTACAAGCATGAAGATTGCTATTGGCGTATTCTCGCTCTTTATTGCTATTTCTATGATGCTACCTTCTCTTGCCAGCATTTTCTCTAACTCGCAAAAGCAGCATCAGACTCAGCAGAATTCTCCTGAGGCTATTAACCAGGTCTATCAGAAGCAGGCAGAAGAAAAAGAGTCTGCCATTCAGTCCAACCCAGATAATCTGCCAGCACATCTTGATTTGGCTCGTACCTATTTAGGTTGGGGAATGGCGCTTAAGAGTTCTTCTCAAGATGATTCTGTTCAGAAGCAGTCTTTGCAGCTGATTAACAAAGCAATTGCTGAGTACGATACGTATCTTGCTTCAAATGATTCTGATGAAGTCCGTGTTGATAGGGCCATTGCGCAATTCTACGCAGGAGACCAAACAGGTGCTGTTGAGGCACTTAAGGCAGTAACAGATCGCTCTCCAGACTATGCTAACGGTTGGCTTAATTTGGGAATGATGTATCGTGTTACTGATCAAGTAGATCTTGCAAAAGAGGCACTGCAGAAGGCAATTGAAAAGGATTCCGATAATAGCGCCGGTGTGAGGGATAATGCGCAGAAAGTTCTTGATGCATTAAACGGAAACACCTCTACCTCTTCAAATAACACCAAGTAAGGAGGAGTTATGGCACTAGAGATAAGCTCTGAAATTACAGATACAAAGGCCATTATTCGCATTGAGGGTGAGGTAGACGTATCAAACGCCTCCGAGCTTCGTGATGCTTTGGATACTGCGCTCGCCGATGGAGCAAAAGAAGTTGAAGCTGATTTTGCTGAGGTAGCTTATATTGATTCGACGGGCATTGGCGTTTTAGTGGGTGCCGCACATCGAGCACAAGAGAGCGGTTCTGTGCTTGTTGTTGCAAACCCTCAGAAAAACGTGGAGCGTGTCTTTACGCTTCTTGGGGTTGATAAAGACCTTAACGTTCGCAAGTAGGTTTGGTAACTTGCAAGCTCTTTGAGAAACGGTTCAAAGAGCTTGTTTATGTTTGTTCCAGAAAGGTATCGCTTGTGTTTGGCATTGGAGAAACAGAGCTCGTACTAATTCTGCTCTTTGCATTTTTAGTATTTGGTCCTGATAAATTACCTGGTATGGGTCGCACGCTTGGCCGTGCTCTCAGACAGTTCCAGAACGCTCAAGAAGGCTTTAATAAAGTTGTCCGTGCAGACTTACTTGATCCTGCAGCGGATGCACTTCACGAGAAACCCAAGCGCTCCGAGCAGCTCAAAAATGCTGCATCTGATGCTGACCGCGAGGATACAGATCACCAGGAGACCTTTGCTGAGCGTCGTGCTCGTCTCAAGGAAGAGCGTGAGGCAGCTGAGAAGGCTGCTGCTGAGGCAGCTGAACAGAGCAAGCAGGCTGAGCAGACCCAGGAGGCCGAGCAGACAGAGGCCGCTTCTGCTGACGAGGCTCCTGCAACTGCACCACAAGCCACCTCTTCTGTTGCTTTCTCCGATGATTCCACAGAGGTAACTGAGCACGTGGCACCTCAGGCAGCAGAAGAAACTCCTGCTGCCGCTCCATCTGCAAAAGACCTCTATAACCTTGGATCTGCACGTTCTTCTCGCTCCATGGCAGAAGACAAGAAAGAAGAAGTTGCTGGAGAGGAGGGAGAAAGCCAGGACGCATAAGTCCAGCTTTCGCGTGTAATGCCTATTACTCCAGCTCGTATGCCACTTTTTGATCACCTGGGAGAACTCCGTCGTCGTGTGACCATTGTGGTGGTATCGCTTTTTGTTACCGCAATCATTATTTATTTTGCTACACCTGCATTGATTGAGATTTTGATTGACCCTATCAGGGAGTTTTTAACCGATGGTAAGCTTACGGTTATCTCGGTCCTTGGTGGCTTTAGTATCAGGTTTAAGGTAGCTTTCTTCTTCTCGGTGATTATCTGCACACCTATTATCATCTGGGAGATTATGGCGTT
The DNA here is from genome assembly GCA_015259105.1 of Atopobium sp. GTDB lineage: Bacteria > Actinomycetota > Coriobacteriia > Coriobacteriales > Atopobiaceae > Lancefieldella. The sequence continues at coordinate 83,930 of JABZGZ010000001.1, forward strand.
CTTCTTGCCTGCACTTAACGCTAAAGAGCGCAAGTGGGTTGTTCCTACCGTAGCCGCTATGATTACCCTGTTCTTCTTGGGTATGTTGTTCTGCTACTTCATCATTTTGAACACCGCAATTGGTTGGATGATTGGCCAGTCGCAGGAGTTTGCAGGAACCATTAATGAGGCAAGCGATTACCTCAACATTATTATGATGTTTGAGATTGGCTTTGGTGTTGCGTTCCAGCTTCCGCTGGTCATCTTCTACCTGGCTATTCTTCACCTTGTTCCTTACAAGGACATGCGTGAGCAGTGGCGCTACGTTTACGTTGGACTGATGATTCTCTCTGCAGTTGTCACTCCTGATGCATCACCTGTCACCATGATTTTGATGTTTGCAGCTCTTATCCTGCTGTACGAAGTTGCTCTGGCAGTTGCTCGATACGTCATTATTGCCCGCGATGGCAAGGCTGCTCTTAAGTGGAGTCGTGAGGACTACGAGCAGCATGAGCTGGACAAAATCTAGTAATTCCGCTTTTACTTTGGAGAGTGTTGTTCTTTGATTCTAGTTGTTACCGAGAAAAACGACGCAGCGCAGCAGATTGCTCGCCTTCTGTCTGAATCGGGTAAGCCTGAGGCAGACAAGGTATACAACACTCCTGTTTATCGTTTTAGACGTGGCGGAGAAGACCATGTTGCCATTGGTCTTCGTGGCCATATTTTGCAGCCTGATTTTCCTTTGGCTCTCAAGTTTGACAAGGAAGAGGGCTGGTACGGAGAAACTGCAGAAGGGGAGCACCTTCCTGCAGACGTTCCAGATGGTCTTGATCGTCCTCCTTACAAGGTTAAGCGCAAGCCTTTTATGGCCGACGGCGTTGACCTTAAGGGCTGGAAAATCCCTAGCTTGCCCTATTTGATTTGGGCCCCTGTAGATAAACAACCTGCAGAAAAAGAGATTATTCGAGCACTCAAGAATCTTGCTAAGAAGGCAGAGTCTGTCATCATCGGTACAGACTTTGACCGCGAAGGTGAGCTTATTGGTTCTGATGCGCTTGCTCAGGTTCTCTCGGTTAATCCTAATCTGGCAGTATTTCGTGCTCGCTACTCTGCCTTTACCAAGACAGAGATTGAGACCGCCTTCAATAACCTGGTAGACCTTGATTACAACCTGGCTGCCGCAGGCGAGTCCAGACAGTATATCGACCTTATCTGGGGTGCCGTACTGACCCGTTATCTGACCACCGCACGTTTTGGCGGTTTGGGTAATACGCGCTCTGCTGGTCGTGTTCAGACTCCTACGCTGGCACTTGTTGTTGAGCGCGAGCGTGAGCGCCTTGCATTTAAGCCAGAAGACTATTGGGTCATTTCGGGTGTTGCTGCTCCAGAAGATGATGCGGAAGCAACCTTTAAGATGGTTCATCAGACCGCAAGGTTCTGGGATCAGGCGGAAGCAGATGCAGCTTACGCAGTTGTTAAGGATCAAACGCAGGCAACGGTTGTCGAGATTGAGTCTCGTAGCAGAAAGCAGCAGCCACCAGCCCCATTTAACACTACGTCGCTCCAGGCAGCTGCAGCTGCAGAGGGTATCTCGCCAGCTAGAACTATGCGTTTGGCAGAGTCTCTGTACATGGACGGCTTGATTTCATACCCTCGTGTTGATAATACCGTCTATCCAAGTTCGCTTGACTTGAAGGACTGCGTTCGTACGCTGTCTGCAGTTCCTCAGTATGCGCCTACCTGCAAAAAGCTTTTGGGTCAGCCAAAGCTTCACGCCACTCGTGGCAAGCAGGAGTCTACTGACCACCCACCAATTTATCCAACAGCGGCAGCAAATCCAGATGCTTTGCAGCCCGCAGCTTGGAAGCTCTATAACCTGATCGCTCGAAGGTTCCTAGCAACCCTTATGGGTCCAGCTACTATGAGTGGCACTAAGATTACGCTTGATGTCGCAGGTCAGCCCTTTGTTGCAAATGGAACGGTCTTGGCTGAGCCAGGCTTTAGAGAGATTTATCCCTTTGGTCTTAAGAAAGACGATCAGATTCCTGATGTCGGCGAGGGAGAGATCGTCTCCATTAAGTCTTTGTCGCTTGATGCTAAGCAGACAGAGCCACCTGCTCGCTACAGCCAGGGCAAACTTATTCAAGAGATGGAGAAACGCGGTCTGGGTACAAAGTCTACGCGTGCCTCCATTATTGATACGCTCTACCAGCGTAAATATCTCAAAAATGATCCTGTTGAGCCAAGTCAGCTTGGTATGGCAATTGTTGATGCACTTTCGCAATTTGCACCACACATCACCTCGCCTGATATGACGGCAGAGCTTGAGTCCGATATGACAAGCGTTGCTGAGGGCAAAGATACGCGTGACGGCGTTGTTACTCACTCAAGAGCGCTGCTTGCGGGCATGATTGATACGCTCATTGATCATAAAGAAGACTTGTCTGAGGCCATTGCTGATGCGGTCACTGCTGACGCAAAGGTGGGAACCTGTCCTAAGTGCGGCAAAGATCTGGTTGCTAAGAGCTCACTGAAGACTCGTGGAAGCTTTGTAGGCTGCATGGGTTGGCCAGACTGCGATGTTACCTATCCGCTGCCTCAGGGACGCGTAGAGCCGCTTGAGGGAGAGGCTGGCGTCTGCCCAGAGTGTGGTGCACCTCGCGTAAAGGTTCAACCGTTTAGACAGCGCGCGTATGAGACTTGCATCAATCCAGCTTGCCCTACAAACGCAGAGCCAGACCTTATTGTGGGCGAGTGTCCAACCTGCAAAGCCAATGGCAAGCATGGCGACCTGGTAGCGCACAAGTCCGAGCGCACGGGTAAACGTTTTATTCGCTGCACTAACTACGAGGAGTGCGAGACCAGCTATCCTCTACCAGCTCGTGGAAAGCTCGAGAAGACCGATGAGGTCTGCTCAGACTGCGGTGCTCCTATGGTGGTTGTTACTACCCAGCGCGGTCCTTGGAAGCTGTGTCCAAACTACGATTGCCCTGGTAAAGAAAAGAAAACTGCCCCGCGTAGAGGCGCTCGTAAGAGTGCTAAGAGCACTAAATCCACCAAGGCAGCAAAAAAGTAAACGTATGACGGTGCATCGAGAGGTGCACCGTTTTCGGAAGAACGAGCGTCCCTCTCCAACGCCCGCTCCATACGTATTTTTACCCATTTTTGAGCACTTTTCATGTGGAAATGCGCAAAACCTTTAGAATATTCATGGCGAGAAACACAATCTGCCTGTATCGTGAGATAGTTAAGAGGGAGGGAAGCATGAACAAAAGCACACGTACATCACAAGGTTTGTTTATCACGCTTGAAGGCGTTGATGGCTGTGGCAAGTCAACACAAGCTTCTCTTCTGCGAGAAGACCTTGAAGCTCTTGGCTTTGACGTGGTCTTTGTTCGCGAGCCCGGTGGAACTGCTATTTCTGAGCAGATTAGAGGCGTTGTTCTTAACCCAGAAAACGGCATGATGTGTGATGAGTGTGAGCTGTTGCTCTACGAAGCAAGTCGTGCTCAGCTGGTGGGGGAGGTTATCCGCCCAGCTCTAGCTGCCGGCAAGGTTGTCTTATGTGATCGCTTCTACGATTCCACCTATGCGTATCAAGCAACTGGTCGCGGTCTTGATACAGACCTTGTACACCGTGCAAATCGTTTGGGAAGCTGTGGGGTTTCTCCTGATAGAACCCTTGTCTTTATGCTTGAGCCAACAGTTGCTCATGCACGTGCTACGCAAAATGATGCCGATAGGCTAGAAGCAGAAGGCGTTGCCTTCCAGGAGCGTGTTTTTGCTGGTTATAAACAACTTCTGCAAGATGAGCCAGAGCGCGTAAAAGCTGTTGATGCAGATGGCAGTATTGACGAGGTTCGCGCACGTACTCGTCAGCTGTTAGCTGATCTTATTCCTGGTATTTGTGAGCTTGGTGAGTGACGCGTTTATGACTCAAGAGAGCACACATACTACTCAAAACACCTATCCACTTCCTCAGGCACTTACCCGTCTTCAGGATCAACCTCAAGTTCAAAATCTGCTCGCGCGTGCACTGCATGAGCATAAGCTTGCTCATGCCTATCTGTTTGTAGGTGCTCCTGGTTCTGGTAAAGGCCTTGCGGCCAAGGCTTTAGCGCAGTGTGTGCTCTGTGCTCAAGGTGGCGACGCTGCCTGTGACGACTGCATTCGTATTTCTCGCGGTACCCACCCTGACGTGCACGTACTTACTCCGGCCTCCGCAAATGGCTATCTTATTGAGCAGATTCGTCAGCTCATCGCTGATGTTAGTCTGGCGCCTATGCGCTCAACTCATAAGATTTATGTGATTGACCGCGCTGATTTGCTCAGAGAAAACTCAGCAAATGCACTGCTCAAAACTATTGAAGAGCCACCTGCAGACACCATCTTTATTCTGTCTGCACGTTCTTCTTCTGCGGTGCTCCCCACCATTGTTTCTCGTTGTCAGGTAGTTGCGTTTAGAACACTCACTGACGCTGCTGCTAAAGCTGCTATTATGCGAGAGATTTCCGCCACAGAGCAGGAAGCTCGTATTGCGCTTGCAGCAACAGGGACCCCTGGTAGAGCTGTGGAGTTTTTGCAGTCTTCTACGCGAAAAAACATTCGCAGACAGCTTATTGATGTTTTTGGTAACCTGCTCAGAAATGACTCGTGGGATGTACTTACTTCCGCAAAAGAGCTGATAGAAGCTGCAAAAATTCCTCTTGGTGACGTAAGACGTGCCCAAGAAGAAGCGCTTGCTCAAAATGAAGACTTTCTTACCAGTGCTGCGTTAAAGCAGGTTGAGGCGGCAAATAAGCGAGAACTCACAGCGCGCGAGCGTTCGGGTATCATAGAAATGATGGCAATTCTGGAATCACTTCTTCGCGACGTACTTTTATGTTGCGAAGCAGTTGATGAAGAGATAGTAAATACGGATGCAGCAGGCATTATTGACCGCGTTGCATCTCAAACTCATACCCAGGGTGTTTTGGGGGCTCTTGCCGCGGTGCAAGAGGCTCAATACAACCTGGATCGCTCTGTTTCTCCCCAGCTAACCCTTGAGGTTATGCTGCTGCATATCAAGGAGGCACTTACATGCCCACCGTTGTCCCGGTGAAATTTGAATACGCCGCGCGCGACCTTTGGTTTGACCCAAAGGATTCCGGCGTTCTTGAAGGTGACCACGTTATCTGCCAGACCGAGCGCGGTCTAGAGATTGGTCTTGCTGTTGCTGATCCTCGTGAGATTTCTCAGGAGGAGTTTGAGTACAAGACAAATAAAGCCGAGCTTAAAGACGTTGTTCGTGTAGCAACCGAAGAGGATCTATCTCGCGCAGAAGAGCTTGCCGCTAAGGGCGAGGCTGCGCTTCCTGTGTTCAGGAAGTTTGCTGTTCAAGAAGAACTTGAGATGAAGCCTATTGGTGTCGAGTACCTTTTTGATGGCGAGAAGGTCGTGTGTTATTTCTCGGCTGATGATCGTGTAGACTTTAGGCAGCTTGTTCGTGAGCTTTCTCATGAGCTTCACGAGCGCATTGACATGCGTCAGATTGGCGTTAGGGAAGAAGCAGCGGTTATTGGTGGCTACGGTCATTGTGGACAAGAGCTCTGCTGTAGAAGGTTTGGTCTCTCTTTTGAGCCAGTTTCTATCCGCATGGCAAAAGAGCAGGATTTGCCTCTGAACTCCACTAAGATTTCTGGTGCTTGTGGCCGCTTAATGTGCTGCTTACGCTATGAGTTTGAAGCCTATCGCGATTTTAAGAACCGTGCTCCAAAGCGCAATGCTGTCATTGAGACTCCTTTGGGTATGGCAAAAATTGTTGAGTACAACACGCCAAAAGAGGAGATTGCGCTTCGTCTTGAGAGTGGCAAGGTGGTACGTATTCCTCTTGCTGACATGGACACATCTCCTGCGGCTCAGCAGAAGTCGGAAGACCTTGGCTGTTCTTGCAGGCCAGACAGCGTTTCTCGCACTGCACTTGAGCGCCTTGAATCTGTTGAGGTTCAGATGGCGCTGGCAGAGCTTGATAGGGCAAATGGTCTGATTGTTGATGAAGAGCCAGAGATTAACCCTGATCTCTTTGTCACAGAGTCTCCAAGGCGCAAGCGTGATCGCTCTGAGCAGAGCTCTGCAAATAGGCAGGAAAATGCTAGGAACTCTGGAGCAAGAAACGCTCGAGAAGAACAAGGCGCTCAAAGTTCTTCTCGCACCCGTCGTGTAAGAACTTCAAAGAATGCTCAGGTAAATCCTGGTTCTAGTACTTTTGATGCTTCAACAGATACACTTCGTCGCACCCGTCGCCGTCATCACGCAACAGAAGAAAGTACTGCAAATACTCAGACTCCTCAGAAGAATGAGCAGGGTTCAGCTTCTGCACAGAAGCAGCCACAGGGTAAGCGCTTTAGAAGGACAGATGCTCCTCAGGCACCACAGAAAGCCGATGAGGCACAGGCTTCGGTTCGTGTAAAAAGGACTCGTCGTCCAGGTGATAGGGCGGGCATGAAGACCCAGAGCGCTCCACAGAATACTTCTGGTTCTAACGGTGCACCTAACGCTGCATCTAAAGATGCTCAGCCACAAAACGCTGCACGCCGTAGACATAGAAGAGCTGGACGCGATGATCGCGGTCACGGTTCAAAGGACAACGCGTAATGTATACGCTTAAGACTGAATATGCCTTTGACTCAGCGCATTTTCTTACCAACTACTATGGCAAGTGTGAGAATCTGCATGGTCATCGCTGGCATGTGACTGCCTGCATTTCAACTGCAGAGCTTGGTGAGGCTGGTACAGAAAAAGATATGGTTATGGACTTTGGTGTCTTTAAGCGCAAGGTCCGCGCATTGTGTGATTCCCTTGATCATACGTTTTTGATTGAGGAAGGTTCTCTCTCTGAAAAGACGCTAACCTGTCTTAAAGAAGAGGGTTTCTCGCTCACTATTTTGCCGTTTAGAACAACAGCAGAAAACTTGGCAAAGTATCTCTTTGAGCAACTTGAGGCAGAAGGTTTGCCCGTCTCTTCCGTTGAGGTTGATGAGACCCCTAACAATTGCGCCATATATTCAAAAAATATGAAGTAACCTGTTGTATTTTAAAGCTTGTGCGAGCAACGCAACCTCGATGGGTATACTCTACGTATGTAGAGGTTTTATCTTTTGGCGAGGTGGAATTTCATGGCTCACGGAGCATTGCGGGGTGTCAATTTAACCGGTTGGCTTACGCTTGAACCGTGGGTAACTCCTGAGCCGTTTGCACGCACGGGCTGCGTTGATGAGGCTCAGCTCATTAAAGCACTGGGCGTTGAGGACTACCACAATCTTGTTAAAGCGCATCGTTCTTCATTTATCCAGAGTTCTGACTTTGTCAGTATTGCCGCACGTGGTTTTAATGCGGTAAGAATTTCTGTGCCTTGGTACGTTTTTGATGAAGAAGCTGCAGGGACTCCATATGTTAGCTGCATTACCGAGCTTGATAGAGCTCTTGAATGGGCAGAAGAGCTTGGCTTGCACGTTATTTTTGTACTGGCGGTAAATCCAGGTTTGCCTGATGGCTTGAATGACCAGCCAGGTGGTGCTCCGCGTACCAGAATTTCTGGGGAGAAGTCGCTTTCTATTCTGCATAAGCTTGCCCTTCACTACGCTCACCGCAGCGGCTTTTATGGCATCGAAGTAGCTGATGAAGTTAAGCCTCGTGTGCGCAAGGGCTTTAAGCTCACAGATGGTATTCCTGGCCATTCTCTTAGAAACTATTATCGTCGTGCTTATGAGGCTATTAGATTTGTGGCAGGAGAAGAGCCTGTGGTCATTCTTCCAGATGGTGGTTGGCCTCAGGGATTTAGGCGTTTTATGAGCCAGCAGGCCTATCAAAACGTTTGGCTTGACGCACACCTTGATAAACCCTGCGAGGGAATTGATTGTTCGGGTCCTCGCGGTGTACAGCAGCTCATTGATAAAAACGAAGCGTATTTGAAAGCCTCTGCTTCAGGCGGTCTACCGGTCATGGTGGGCAAGTGGTCAGCATCACTGCCAAGCATTGACGGCGCTATGACGGCAGAGGGAAGAATTGCACTTGAGCGCATTTACACTTCCGGCCAGCTCAAAGTGTACAATACGTGTCCTGCATGGTTCTTCCAGACCTGGAAGACCTCTGCATTTTTAGCTGCATGGGACGCACGCGTTGCACTTGCAACGTTTGAGAGGGGAATGCTCGAGTAATGACAGAATCTACTCTTTTAGCAGGTAAACTGTCTATTGTGGGCACGCCTATTGGTAACCTTTCGGACGCGTCACCGCGCGTTAAAGAAACGCTTGCAGCAGCAGATGTCATTTTATGTGAGGACACGCGCGTGACCTCAAAGCTCCTCTCGGCATTTGACATTCATGTACCGCTACAGCGCTGTGATCAAAATATTATTGAGTCGCAAATTGAGCCAACGCTTGAGAGGCTTCGTGCAGGTCAGCGCGTTGCATTCGTGTCAGATGCGGGCATGCCAGGCATCTCTGACCCAGGTCAGCATTTGGTTGATGCGGCGCTTTCAGAAGGCCTTGCTACGGAGGTTATTCCGGGACCTTCTGCAGTGACCTGCGCGCTTGTTGCATCGGGCCTGGCAAGTGACCATTTCTTCTTTGAAGGTTTCTTGCCTAGAAAGCACGGACAGATTATTCAGCGCTTGAAACAGCTTGCATCAATTCCTGGCACTATTGTGCTGTATGAGTCTCCGTTTAGGGTGCTCGCAACGGTTGAGACCATAGCCGAGGTGTTTCCAACCAGGCAGGTGGCTCTTGTCAGAGAGCTTACAAAGCTGCACGAAGAAGTGGTGCGCGACGTGGCTTCTTGTCTTGTTGAGACGCTTGCTGCAAAAGAGAACCTCAAAGGCGAGTGTGTTTTGGTTATCGCGGCTCCCACAGATGAAGAGCTTGCCGCTACATCATCGCAGGTAGAAGGAGAGTCTCAGCTCTCGCTTGAAGATGCAATAGAGGCTGGTCTTGCTGCTGGTACGAGAAAATCAGCCCTGGCCAAGGAGCTTTCTCAGAAGTTTGGTATTGCGCGTGACGAGGCATATCAGGCAATTCTTGCTCACGAGGCATAATCACCATACCAACACAAAGAACGCCCAGCATTTGCTCTATACTGGATAAGTTATTGCAACTTACACAAAGGGAGTCATTATGCCCGAGGCCAAACCGTCATACTTTATTACCACCCCAATTTATTACGTCAATGCAAAGCCACACCTGGGAACTGCGTACTGCACCCTGCTTTGCGATATCCAGGCTCGCTTTAGACGCGCTGCTGGTTACGATGTATTTTTCCTCACCGGTATGGACGAGCATGGCGAGAAGGTCGCTCTTGCTGCAGCTGATCACGGACTGTCTCCACAGGCATGGTGTGACTCGCAGGTTCCTTTCTTCAAGGGACTCTATGAAGAACTGAATATCTCATATGACGACTTCATCCGTACTACCGATGAGCGCCACGTAAAAGCTGTCCAGTATCTGTGGGAGCGCATGCGTGAGGCTGGCTTCATCTATAAGGGATCTTACGATGGTTGGTACTGCATCCACGAGGAGACCTTCTTTACCGAGACTCAGGTAGAAAAAGCAGACGAAGAGGCTGGTTGCAAGGGTGCACACCTCTGCCCAGATTGTCATCGTGAGCTTGAACGCGTCTCTGAGGAGTCTTGGTTCTTCAAGCTTTCTGCATTCCAGGATAAACTGCTTGAGCTCTATGCTGAGCACCCAGATTTCATTGAGCCAGATTTCCGTGCAAACGAGGTTCGAAGCTTTGTTGAGTCTGGCCTCCAGGATATTTCTGTATCCCGCACCAGCTTTGACTGGGGCGTTCCTGTTCCTTTTGATGAGTCTCACGTAACCTACGTCTGGTTTGATGCTCTTCTTAACTACTACACCGCTGTTGGTTACGGTGATGACAGCCCAGAGGCTGCTGCCATGAGAAAGCGTTTCTGGCCAGCTCAGATGCACGTTGTTGGTAAGGACATCATTCGCTTCCACTGCGTCATTTGGCCTGCAATGCTTATGGCTCTTGGCGAGGCTGTACCTGAGCACATTTTTGCTCACGGCTTCCTTAACGTCCGTAATTCTGAGACCGGCGTTGTTGAGAAGATGAGTAAGTCTCGCGGAAACGCCATTGCACCTAAGGACGTTTTGGACCTGCTGGGTGTTGAGGGCTACCGCTACTACTTCATGACCGACGTCACTCCTGGTGAGGATTCCGGCATTTCCTTCGAGCGCATGGAGCAGGTCTATAACGCCGACTTGGCAAATAGCTGGGGTAACTTGGTTTCTCGCGCCCTTAATATGAGCGATAAGTACTTTGAGGGCGTCACTCCAACTTTTGATGGATCTTCTGTTGCTGCAGATCATCCTCTGCGCAAGCTGGCTGAGGGCATCTATGACCGCTACGCCGCGTGCATGGAGAAGATGGACTACGTAGGCGCTAAGAACATCATCATGGAGCTTGTCCACGCAGCTAACCACTACATTGAGGACGCTGCTCCTTGGACGGTGGCAAAAGACCCAGAGCGCGCATCAGAGCTTGCAGAGATTATCTATACGCTGCTTGAGTCTATCCGCATTTGTGCACATCTCTTTATGCCATTCATGCCTACCACATCCGCAGAGGTTCTTCGTCGTATGAGCCTTGACGAGGCAGAGATTACCTCTACCGATACCCGCAGCGAGTGCGTATGGGGCAAGCTTCAGGGCGGCCTGGCTGTCTCTAAGGGAGACGCTCTGTTCCCACGTCTTGCAAGCAAGTAATCGTGTCGGAGCACGCATCGCATCAGACATCGTGGCTTGCTAATCAGCGCGCCACTAAAGAAACGCTGGAACGTTTTGGCCTTGCCACCAAATACAGGCTGGGTCAAAACTTCTTGGTGCAAGATCACGTTATCGAGAAAATCGTTCAGCTTGCAGAGGTTCAGCCTACCGACGTGGTTGTTGAGGTTGGGCCCGGTTTGGGTACCCTTACGGTGGCCTTGCTCGACAACGCCCGTGCAGTGTGCTCGCTTGAGGCGGACTCTGAACTGGAGCAAGTCTTAGCACTAACCTGCAGAGAGCCTCATCCAGACTCGTTTGCGCTGGTTATGGGAGACGCTCTGGCAATTACGCCGCAGAAGCTTGCTGAGGCTTACAGTACGCTTCCGACCGTTGCTCATGACGCAGCGACGAGCGCTCCGATGCCAACTAAGTTTGTATCTAATCTGCCGTATCAGGTGGCTGCTACGCTGATCCTCAAGTTCTTCCAGGAGCTTCCTTCGCTTGAGCGAGCGGTAGTCATGGTGCAGGCTGAGGTAGCCGACAGAATTGCTGCCAAGCCTTCTACCAAGGCATATGGCGCTTACACCGCAAAGCTGTCTTTATTTGCGCAGGTTACCGGTAGATTTGAAGTGGGTCCTGGCAACTTTATGCCTCCACCACGCGTCAACTCTGCTGTGGTTCGTCTTGATCGCACCCAGGCGAGAAACCCAGTGTCCTCCAAGCTTCTTTCTGAGGAAGAGCTCTTGCATACCATGAGGGTCATTGACGCTGCTTTTGCACAACGCAGAAAGACCATTCGTAATTCAATGAGCGCCTCTGGTTTTGATAAAGACAAGCTAGACCAGGCGTTTCTCGCCACAGGAATTGCGCCTACCGTACGCGCAGAAGTTTTGACCAGCCAAGACTTTATTTGTCTTGCAGCTGCTTTGGAGCCTTTGAGTGAGTAAGAAAAAGCATCATCTATCAGCAGAAGAAGTGGAAGCACTTTCTTTTTCTGACGGTCATTTATTCCATGACATCTACGGCACACCTCGTCCAACACCTCGCGTTTTAGCACCTGTTGCTGATACCCATGGTCACCTGGGCAGCCTCCACGAGCACAGTGCAGCAGAGTCTCTTGCTCGCGCTGCAGCAGCGGGCGTTCGCATGCTTATTGTGCCCGTAGACATTGCAACGGAGTTCCCTCGTAAGTGGGCAGACACCAGCACTTTTATCGCTTGGTTTGAGGATACTCTGAGCCAGGCTCGCGCTGCTTATACAAAGCTGGCCGAAGCAGATCTCTGCGTTCCCTGTGATTTACCTGCAGAGTATTTGTTTGAGCACACGTATTTTGTGGTTGGTGCGCATCCCTATAGTGCACCAGACTATAACCAAGAGGCTGAACAGCGCTTGTTTGAGTTACTTGAGCACCCTCTTTGCGTTGGTGTGGGAGAGATTGGCCTTGATTTTGGACCGTACTGCGAGGTCCCAGAAGAGGTTCAGCGTCAAGCATTTGAACGCCAGCTCTCCATTGCACACGAGCACAATCAACGCGTTGAACTACACCTACGCGATGGTGCTGATAATACGCACGCTCATGATTTGGCGCTTGAGATTTTGAACCGTCTAGGTGTGCCTAAGGCAGGCTGTGACCTGCACTGTTATACCGATGGTCCTGAGGTTATGAAGCCTTTTGCAGACCTTGGTTGTTTTGTTGCCTTTGGTGGCGCAGCAACCTTTAAGCGCTCAGATGATATACGAGCTGCAATGATTTCCTGTCCAGAGGCGCAACTGATTTCAGAGACCGATTTCCCCTATATGGCCCCAGAGCCTTTGCGCGGAGGGGAGTGCACGCCAGCGATGGTGGTGCATACCGTTGAGCGCTTGGCGGAGCTTCGTTGGCAGCGACTTGATATCCCCAAAGAGAAGACGTATACCATACTGTGGGAAAACGCCCAGCGCTTTGTAGGACTTGCATAGCACAGTAGGAGGTGAGCACATATGACAAAAATCCTGGTAGTAGAGGATGACCATCAGATTCAGCAAGAGTTGGTGCTCCTGCTACAAAGAAACGGCTTTGAGGCCCAGGCTCTCACGTCTTTTGAGTCTGCACCTCAACAAATTGTTGCTGCTCATCCAGACCTGGTTCTGTTGGACCTTAACCTCCCAGGTATTGACGGACAACAGATTTGTCGAGAAGTACGACAGCTCTCAAACGTTCCCATCATTGTAGTTACCAGCAGAAATACTGACCTTGATGAGCTTATGGTGCTTTCGTTAGGAGCGGACGATTTTATCGCCAAGCCCTATAACACTCAGATTTTGCTTATGCACATAACCTCGGTTTTGAGGCGTGCAAATAGCGATGTCACAACAGGAACAAAGCTTTCACATGCAGGCGTGACACTTGATTCTTCTTCCTGCAAAGTTTCTGCAAATCAGAAGAGCGTCGAGCTGACTAAAAACGAGCTCAGAATACTTTCACTTTTGATGCAAAACGCGGGAACGGTTGTTTCTCGCCAACGTATTCAAGAAGAGCTGTGGCAGTCGGATGAGTTTGTTGATGACAATACGTTGACGGTCAACATTAGCCACCTCAGAAATACTCTTGCAAGCATTGGCGTTGAGGACTTTGTCATGACACGCCGCGGACTTGGCTACGTTATTGAGTAGGCTGTTATGTCGTTTCTCAAGTATCTAAAAAATCGAACTATCTTCTTTCTTGCGCTTATAGCTAGCAGCACGTTGATTGGCTTTATGCTTAAAGGTGTTGGACTTAACGTGTTTGCTATTGCCTACTGTATTCTGGTTTTATGGGTAGTGGGAACAGCTGCACTATTAGCCGATTATTTTCATCGTCGTTGGTTTTACCAGCAGCTTGCTGAGAATTTAGCGGCAACTGATAAAGAAAGCTATCTGGTTCCTACCATGCTGGATACGCCTTCAACGCTGGAAGAACGGCTTTTTAAAGACGCGCTTTCAAGCATGTCAAAGTCTATGATGGATCAGCTTGCTGATGAGCATATGCGATCAAAGGAATATCGAGAGTACATTGAGATGTGGGTGCATGAGATTAAGACTCCCATCGCCGCAGCTCATTTGGTTGCTCAAAATAATCCATCGCTGCCCATGGATGACGTGCAAACACAGCTCACTAAGATTGAATCGCTGGTAGAACAGGCGCTCTTTTATGCGCGAAGTGCATCCGTAGATCGAGATTTTTCTATCAGAGACGTCAATTTGCAGTCTATTGTCAAAGACGCCCTTAAAAACAACGCGCGCGTCTTTATTGACGCTGGCGTTTCTCCGCATTTTGATGACTTGGCTCACGTGGTAAAGGCTGATCCAAAGTGGCTTGAGTTTATTTTGCGACAGCTTCTAATTAATGCTGCAAAGTATTCAAATCCAGAGCTTGCACCTGGCGAGAAGAACGTTTGGATTTCCGCCTCTGTCTCAGAGCCACGTGAGGGAACCACTTCAACCACTCTTTTCATTAAAGACAATGGCATTGGTATTCCTGAAGAGGATCTTTCTCGTATTTTTGATAAGGGATTTACCGGTCAAAATGGACGCAAGTACGCCAAATCCACCGGCATGGGTCTCTATCTCTGCTATGAGCTCTGCAAAAAGATGGGCCTTAAGCTGGCTGTGAGCAGTACAATTGGTAAAGGTTCAACCTTTTCTATTACGTTCAACCAGTCTTTTACGGATTTAAAATGAAACTAATTAATAATGAAAATACGAGCAAAGCAGACTATATCGTAGCTGCTTTGCTCGTACTGAATACAGCAATTCATTTTTATCCAGAAGTATTCCCTTATTCACAGCAGGTAAATGCATGCATTTTTTTCTCTATCTTCCTCTTGCAAATTTTTAGGATAGTCAAATTTAGAGAAAGAAAAGTAATTACCTATGCACTTTTAGTTCTGAGCCTTTTAGCGTCAATTGTACTTCTCCTAAAGTAGAAGCTCCCACAGTTCATCTGTTTGAGGATCGCTTCCTACCTGGAAGGTGTGCTGACTAAAGCGCTTGAATTCCCAAGTTGCATAAAATGCCTTGGCAGGCTCATTGTGTTCCCAAACACCCAGCCAGACGCGTTTTTTGCCCTTATCCTTTGCGAGGTCAAGGGCAAATTTCATGAGCTTTGATCCAAGGTGCAGGCCTTTGTAGCGTGGAAGAATATAGAGGCATTCAATTTCAAGTGAGTCATCGCGCTGACCCTCGGTTTGCTCATAACGCGTATTGAGCTTCAAGTAGCCGGCTATCTGGTCTTCCACCTCAACAAAATAGAAATATGAGTGTTTAGCAGCAAGTTCGCGAGCAAGCTTTTCTGTGTTGTAGAGCGAGTCAATACAACTTGCCAAATCATCTGCTGTGTTTGAGTCAATAAAGGTATCTACAAATGTCTCTACGCTAAGCTTCTGCAGTGTGCGCAAATCGGCTGTTTCAAGCGGTCGGATTGAAACGTGCACGTCATCAATATTAATTGTGTTTCTCGCCTGACGATATGCATCAAGGTCAAGAGAAAGCACATGGTGAAGGACGCCAAAGTGATCAAGTACCTTAGAAGATACCTGCGTAAATCCAGCGCGCTCGTAGAAGGGTTGGGCTTTGAGTTGCGACTCAACTAACACCTTGGAAGCACTACTTTCTTGTGCCAGGTAATCAAGGGTATCGTGCAACAGCTTTGAGCCAATACCAGCGCCTTTGTTGCTGACGCATACGCGACCAATAAGAGGGGAGTTGTATGACTGCCCTGCATCAATGATGCGCAAATATGCAGCTACCGAGTCAGCATCTTGATAAAAGACATGGGTAGAAACTTGATCAACATTATCAAGATCGTTGTACATAATCTGCTGATCAACAATAAACGTTTCTGCTCTTAGAGAAAGAATTTGATATAACTCTTTAGCGGTAAGCTGCCCAAATCTTTTAATTACTAACTGCATAGCATGCCCCTCCCGTATGCTTAATAGTGATATTTTGACACATCAAAGTGAGAAAAGCGTAAGGTTTCCGTAAGGTCAATCGATGGCAACGTGAACGGTAGTGACGGAGTATATATCTCAAGATTTACACGCTCTCAATGAAAGGACGCAACATGGCAGCTACTCAAGTAACTCCAACTCAGCCAACTGTTGTGGCTGGACAATCTTCAGCACTTACCCCTCACACCGTCTTGGTTTGCCAAAACCTCGAGAAGTACTATGGAACTCGCGGAAATATCACAAAGGCACTGGACGGCATTAATCTTTCTGTAGCTCGCGGTGAGTTCATTGCCATCATGGGGCCTTCTGGTTCTGGTAAAACTACTCTTTTGAACTGCATCTCTACCATTGACCAGGCATCTGCAGGCCACATCTTTATTGATGACCAAGAGCTTTCCAGCCTGCGTGGAGCAGAGCTTTCTGCCTTTAGGCGTGACCGCTTAGGCTTTATTTTCCAGGACGCAAACTTGCTTGACAGCCTTACTGCTCGCGAGAATATCGCGCTCTCTTTAACCATTGGTCATGTCCGCGCGCAGGAAGTTTTGGAGCGCGTAGAAAACGTTGCCAAGCTGCTTCAGATTACTGAGGTGCTGGACAAGTTCCCTTACGAGATGTCCGGTGGCCAGCGTCAGCGTGTTGCTGCTGCTCGAGCAATTGTCACTAATCCTTCGTTGGTCCTTGCAGACGAGCCAACCGGCGCGCTTGACTCAAAGAACGCCCGCACGCTCCTTGAAAGCCTTGAGAACCTCAATCGTAATGGTGCAACTATTGCCATGGTTACTCACGACTCATATGCAGCTTCTTACGCTCATCGCGTTATTTTCATTAAAGATGGTCGTATCTTTAATGAGATAGTTCGTGGCGAGAAACCCCGTAAGCAGTTCTTTGACCAGATCATGGACGTTGTTTCATTCCTGGGAGGAGAGGGTGCTGATGTACAGTAAAATCGCGCTTGGTAACGTCAAGAAATCACTGCGCGATTTCAGCATTTACTTTCTGACATTGGCAGTAGGCGTTGCACTGTTTTATTCTTTCAATTCAATTACGCAGCAATCCATGGTGTTGGATCTTTCTGAAAACCAGAGAAACATTGTTCAACTCTTAAGTAATATTATTTCTGGAGTAAGCGTTTTTCTTGCCGTTATTATGGGATTTCTTGTTGTCTATGCTAATCAGTTCCTGATTCGTCGTAGAAAAAAAGAATTTGGCATGTACCAGATATTGGGCATGACCAAGAGAAACGTCTCTAAGATTATGAGTATTGAGACACTGCTTGTTGGTTTTCTCGCTCTGGTAGTTGGACTTGTTGCAGGTATCTTTATCTCTCAATTTATGATGTTTGCAACGGCCCACATGTTCAACACAACTCTTGATTCATTTAAATTTGTCTTCTCACAAACTGCGTTGATTCAAACGGTTATTTACTTTGTAGTTATGTTTGTGGTTGCGCTGATTTTTAACGTCACCACGGTGTCCCGCTATAAGCTTATTGATCTTCTTAACGCAGACAAAGTAACTCAGACCGTCAAGGTAAGAAACCTTACCGTCTCAGTACTGCTCTTCTTGGCCTCTCTTGGAATCATTGCTTATTCCTATATCTTGCTTCAGCACAATGGTTTTAAACAGATAGATGAAGAGTTTGCCATGGCCACGGCTTTGGTATCTGTGGGCACAGCACTCTTTTTCTTCTCAATCTCTGGTTTCTTGCTCAGATTTATGCAGATGCAGAAGGGCTTCTACTACAAGGGTCTTCACTCATTTGTCCTGCGTCAGTTTAATGCCCGCGTTAATACTGCTTGGGTTTCCATCTCTTTAGTCTGCGCTATGCTCTTTGTGGCAGTCTGTGGACTTGGTACGGGTTTCTCGCTTGTTGACTCTATGAACTCTAGCTTTTCTAAAATCAAAGCGTACGATGTTTCTGTGCAAATTAATCCAGGCTCAGAGCGCAGTTATACCCCTGGTCCAGCAGATTCGTATGACTACCTTTCTGTAGTGCAGAAGCTAGATCCAGAGTGGAATAAAACTATTAAAAACGCCTTCCAGGTAGATACGTACTATGCTCAAGATGATCCAACAACACCAAGTTTTACGTATAGCTCTATTGATGCTGTAACAGGCAAGCGCTTTGGTGATTACTTTACCGGCTATAGCGGTCAGAATGATCCTGCGCAGACCAATGTGACTCTGATGCGAGCCTCTCAGTACAACAAGCTGCGTGTTGCGTCTGGTCTTGAGCCTGTTGACTTTGGTACTGACGGTTATATGGTTTGGACGCTTGATACTAATCTCACAAAATACTGGCAGGATTCTCTTGCAAATAATCCTGAGCTTACCATTCAAGGTCACAAGCTCCATGCTGTTGGTGGAACATTGGATATTGCTCAGACGCAAGGCGGCCCTTATCTTATGCCTGCAGTTGGAATTATGGTTGTTGCTGATCATAGTTTTCCTTCAAGCACTGTTTTGACCAACTCATACATCTTAGGCAACTACCAAACTCCAGGTGATGCTACTGAGGCACAGTTCCAGAATCAGATTAAGCAGTACCTTGGCGACGGTTCTGTAACGGGAAACGATTCCGACCCGTATTCTTTAATGCTCGTTGTTACTGCCTCTGAGTACATTCAATCCACTGCTGGATTCTCTGGCATTGTGACGTATTTAGCACTGTACATCGGTCTGGTACTCTTCATTGCTTGTGCAGCTATCCTGGCACTTCAGCAACTCTCCGAGGCATCGGACAACGCTCGTGCTTACCAAGTTCTTGCAGAGCTCGGTGCCGAGAAGGGCCTTGCAAGTCGCGCGCTCTTTGTTCAGATTGGCGTGTACTTCCTGTTCCCACTGCTTATGGCAGCTGCGCACGCAACATGCGCAATGACTATTATGGTTTCTGTCATCAAGTCGATTGGCAACTTTGATGTAGCTAGCAGCATTGGTGGAGTAGTTGCAGTAGTAGCTGCTTTGTATGGTGGATACTTCCTGGTTACCTATTTTGCTGCACGTTCAATCATCTTCAGGGGTGCTAAGAGAATGCAATAGTCTGCATCTTCGTGTTGTAAATTCGTGAAAGAAGGACGGATGTTTCTCTGTGGAGCATTCGTCCTTCTTGCTTAGGTAAAATAGAAACGTTATGTCAGATGGTATCTGTGCAGAGCACATACTCAAGGAGGCATCATGGGTCTTTGGTCAAAGGTTAAAAATGTGTTTGTTCCTTCTAACGGAACAGAGCAGCCTCAGAAGGCTACATTTGCTACCAGGGAAGACACTATCTATGCACCAGTTTCTGGTGTCCTGGTAAGCGTACAAGAGGTTCACGATGAGGTAATCTCAAGCGGTCTCTTTGGCCAGGGCTATGGCATTTTGCCCGTTGGTCTTGATTGCGTTTATGCTCCTTGCAATGCTCGCGTTACCGCAACTAACGTAACCAATCACTCAATTGGCCTTACCACTGATACTGGTATTGAGATTTTGATTCACATTGGTGTTGGTACCATCGAGATGAACGGTAAGGGTTTTACCCGTTACGTTCACGCCAACGATGAGGTAAAGGCCGGTACTCCACTGATTTCATTTGATGCTGCTGCTATTGAAGAAGCAGGATATGAGAACGTTGTGGTTGTTACTGTTGTTAATGCAGATCAGTATGAGCGCATCGATCTTATTGGCGAGTCTGGAACGCTGATTGGTGGTCGTCCACTGGTTAAGATTGGCGATCCTCTGATGTGCGTCAAGCACTAGGGTTTCTCGGCAGCAAAGCATCTGCAATAAACGAGGTTTTACATGCTTAGAGTTACTAAGGCAATTCTTCACGTCTTTGATTTTGAGACGGGAACTAAATACTTCTCTCAATCTACCTTGGATTTAGAGGATCGTCAGACAAAGTCATACGTACAGCGTAGACTGCGTAAAATTACGGCAAATCCAGAGTCCAGGCACGGAGAGTTTGCTCCTACCAGCAATTTTGCTGGAGGTCTTCAGGAGTATGCTCACGGAGACGTTGAGTTTGTAGAGTTTTCTCATCAGATTGCTCAGTGGTTCTGGGAAGAGCTTCGTCGTGCTGATGACGTTGAGCAGTGCGATCTTCTTGTAGCGGACTACCTTGATACCGATGCTGGCCAGGCGCTTGCTAGTGCTACTGCAGACGATGAGGACGCTCAGGTTGAGGCATTTGAGGGCGAGGGAAGACGTCTTTTTGCCATTGTGCTTCTTCCGCGCAAGCAGGCTTTTATTCATGACGTCAACGGCTCTGCAAATGAGATTTTGCGCCAAGATGCAACGCTGCCATCTCCAACGCAAAAGGTTGATTCATATGCAGTGATTGACTTGGACACTGGCGCCATTGATTTTCACGATCATGATCGCTCTGTAGCAGGAGAGGGAAAGTTCATCATCCCAGAGCTCTTCCTGGAGTGTACGTCAGAAGCATCAAGTCATGAAGTTATTGGCGAGGTAACTGTTATTGTTCAAGACTTGGCAGAAGAGTATGGACTTGAGCCTGCTGTTGAGGTGTCTCGTGCTAAGGCTGCCGTTGCAGAAGCAGCAGAGGCAGAAGAGGTAGTAGACCCTATCAAGGTTGGTAAGCGTATCTTTGAGGAGCGTCCTGAGATTCAGGAAAAGTACGAGGCTCAGGTGGCAAGTAGAGAGCTCCCCGAAGAAGTTCCTGTTAAACGCGGTGTTGCTAACAGAATTGCAAAGAATCATAAGATTCGCACCGATACAGGAATTGAGATTTCATTCCCTTCAAACCTAACGGATCGTCCAGGTTACCTAGAATTTTCTCACGAGTCTGACGGTAGGATTACCATATCAATAAAAAATGTTGCACATATTGAAAACCGCTAAATCCTATCTCTGACCTCACAATTTAGAGCCAAAACTCCCCGAAATTTGTTTCGGAGAGTTTGTAAATTACGTATCTTTTTGAATATCATCGTGTATCTCGGGTAGAATAGTCTCTCAAAGGTCACACCATACTACTAAACGTTCTAGGAGACCCTTATGAGTTTAAAGAAACAGCAAAGCACAACCATTGAGGAGCAGAGCGCTGCTCTTTTCAATCGTCGTGATGCTCTTAAGATTTTTGCCGGCATGGGCATTGCTGCCGCTGCCGTTACTGCATCTCTGATTAATACTCGCCCTGCTTTTGGTGTTACCCAGGCTCAGATTGATGCTGCTCGTAGCGATTACGATGCTGCTCAGAAGCTGCTCGATGAGATTTCTAATGAAGTCTCCAACATGCAGGCAAGCCTTAATGACACTAACTCTCAGATTGGCGCTATTTCTGATCAGATTGCAGATAAGCAGAATCAGATTGATGTTAAGCAGAAAGAGATTTCTGAAAAGGAAGCTCAGATTGCCGAGAAGAGAAAAGAACTTGGCGCTCGTATGTCCAGCAACTACAAGGCTGGCCCAGCTGGTGCTTTGGAGATGATTCTTTCTTCTGCAAGCTTTGAGGAGCTCACTTCTAACATTTACTACCTCGATAAGATTTCTGAGTCCGATCAGAAGATGATTGAGGAAGTTAAGAACCTGAAGGCCGCTCTTGAGTCTGATAAGGCTGCTCTTCAGTCCGAGAAGACCGAGCTAGAGAATAAGAAGGCTGAACTTGAGAATCTCCGTGCTTCTCAGGAGTCTCAGCTTAATGATATTTCTGCTCGTCAGGCGGACGCTGCAAACGTTGTTGCAAATCTTGATGACAACGTAAAAGAGCTTATCGCTCAGCGTGATTCTGAGCTTCTTGCTGCTCAGCAGGAGGCAGAGCGTGTTGCTGCTCAGCGTGCTGCCGCATCAAGCAACAGCGATGGCGGTAGTAGCTACTATGGTGGCGGTGGCGGAGGAGGAACCTCTTCTGCTGGTTCTGGTTCTGCTGCTGCAGTTGTTAATGCTGCAGGCTATACCGGATCTACCGGTGCTGGCTTCTGTGCTGCTTGGGTTTCTAATGTCTTCTCAAACGCAGGTGTTGGCACCTTCTATGGCAACGCTTGTGATATGTACTATTCCTGGTGCTACTCTACTGATCAGAGCGCTATTGAGCCTGGCATGATTATTGCTGTCCCAACCCTTGGTGGTTCTGCTGCAGCTCTGATTTACGGCCACGTTGGCATTTACATTGGTGGCGGCATGGTCAGGCACTGCCTCTCTGGTATTGTAAGAAGCCAGAGCTTGAGTTCTTGGATTTCTCAGCTTGGTGCTTTGAGTACTCCAAGGTGGGGCTGGCTTGGCGGCGTTGTCCTAAGCTAAGGTATTGGCCCCTCATAACTTGTAATGTAAAAGAGCTTGGTTGCATGCAACCAAGCTCTTTTTGATGTCTCTTTGACGCAAAAAAGCAGGGTAAAAACCTTGAAAAGCTTGAGAAAATTCTTGAGAAGCTTGTATGTAGAGAAGAACTTCCAAAATTTCACTACGTACGGCACATGATGATGCTTTCTCAATGCACCTTAAGGCGTCAGCCATGGTAATGTACTGGGTTGAAACCTTGTGCGAATGGTCTCGCCGTGGAGGTGCCAAAGCAGACCGTGCACTCTTACAGACAGTTGCTGGAGAGACGGATGCGGCAATTGCCACTGTGACGAAAAGTTATAAGTGACAATAGAGTTGTAGCCATGAAGTTTAAGAGCGTATGATACGCCATCCAGCAGCTTCCCGGCGCATCTCGATAAAGCGCCGGTAGATACCAGCCTCCTTCATTAGCTCATTATGTGTACCACGCTGAACGATGCGCCCGCCGTCGATCACAAGGATCTGGTCAGCATCGCGCACCGTGTTCAGGCGATGTGCAATGGTAACAAGGGTCTTTCCTCGTGTCAGTTCCGTTACTGCCTGCATAAGCAGGTGCTCGTTTTCCGGGTCGACCGAGCTCGTAGCCTCGTCAAGGATGACGATCGGCGCATCCTTCATGATGGCGCGTGCAATGGATACTCTCTGGCGCTCTCCACCGGAAAGGTTTGCCCCACCTTCCTCAAGCACCGTGTCGTAGCCGTCAGGAAGTTCCATAATGAAATCATGGCAGCGTGCGCGTTTTGCTGCGGCGATGACCTCTTCGCGCGGTGCATCGGGGCGACCAAAGCGAATGTTATTCTCGACGGTGTCATTGAACAGGTATACGCTCTGGAACACCATCGATATGTTTGCAAGCAGGCTTTCCGCCGTTCCCTCGCGGACATCAATGCCGCCGATGGTAACGTGACCCTTATCGACATCCCAAAAGCGCGCAAGCAGATTCACCAGCGTTGTTTTACCCGAGCCGCTCGGGCCGACAAGCGCGCAGGTTGAGCCTTCGGGAATAAAGAGTGTTACTCCTTCTATGACACGACGGCCGTCACCGTAACCGAATGAGACATCCTCCATGGCCAGGGCAAATCCGTCGGGTGAGCGCGTCTCATCCGTAAGGTCTTGCTTTGGCACCGAGCATACCTCGTCAATGCGGTTAAGCTCTCCTTCGATCTTCTTGGTGAGAAACGCACTGTTGTGCGCGCTGATAAGCTCTCCATAGATCATGAAAGCGGCAACCAGCAGCGTGAGCGCCCACGAGAGAGACAGAGCGCCTGTCAGATACAGTGTGCATGCGGCGAGAAGAACTCCGCAGCTTGCAAGGTTGAACACGAGCGCATAGAGCTTGAGGATACCTTGTGCCGCCTGCTCTTGATCGTAATCTGCCTGGCGTTTCCGCTCAAAGGATGCCTTTGCTGCGGCAAGTGCGTCATCGGGTGTCGCGAATGCCCGCAATACAGCCATGCCGCAGACGTATTCGATCACCTTGTCAGTCATTTCCTCCTGTGCGGCAGTGACCTCCCGTGTGACGGCGGTCGAGCGTCTTCTCAGCCAATCCAAAACAATAAGGCCTACGGCAATGCCGACAAAGGTAATGAAGGCAACCGGTGGCGCTTGAAACAGGAAGAACAGACTCATGATCACTGCCATGGCTACGCCGCCCGAGAGTCCCGTGAGACAGATGGTCATGAACTCTTCGAGTTGGTGCACCGTGGTAGTGAGTGTGGTGGTTATCGCCGAGAGACGCTGCTCTGAGAAGTAGCCCATGGGAGCGCCTTTTAAGCGGTCGCCCACCCGTAGCCGCAGATCACGGAAGATGTGGAACCCCTCGGCGTCCATCTGTATGTCCACGAGATATTGGAAGGCAAACTGACCCGCTACGCTGATGGCGAGGATCCCTAAACATTGTAGGGCAACTCCTGCGCTCAGGTGACTTCGCATCTCAAGGGCCCACCATACCGCTATGAGCATTCCGGACATGAAGAACGCTTTAATGACATTACAGACCATGCCTGCCATGAGGCTGCGGCGTGATGCCGGTGAGAAGCTTCCGGCCAAGTCAAGGATGCGTTTCATTATTGCAAACATGAGGGTTCCTCTTCTGCGTTGACGGTAGAGCTCATATGTTCTTTCCACATGCGAGCATACAAAGGACAGGTTTTCAGCAATTCACCGTGAAGTCCGCGCGCAACGATGCGTCCGCCGTCCATGACGAGGATCTGGTCGGCGCCTGTGATCGTTGATAGGCGGTGGGCGATAGTAACAAGTGTTTTTCCTGCTACAAGCTTGCTCAAGGCTCGCTCTACCAGAGCTTCGTTTTCAGGATCGGCATAGGCAGTGGCCTCATCAAGAATGACGATGGAAGCATCTTTTAAGATGGCGCGGGCAATGGTGATGCGTTGGCGCTCGCCGCCGGAAAGCCTTGCACCTGCCTCACCGGCAGGAGTGCGATACCCTTGAGGAAGCCGGCTGATGAACTCATGAGCGCCGGCTGCACGTGCAGCAGTCTCGACCTCTTCATCGGTTGCATCCGGCATGCCCATGCGGATGTTGTCGGCGATGGTCCTATCAAACAAAAACGTGTCCTGTGCCACATACGAGACGTGCTCCATAAGCTGCTCGAAGGGAATGTCTCGCACATCGGTACCGCCGAATGAAATGCATCCGGAACGTACATCCCAGAAACCGGCCATAAGCTTAGCTACCGTTGATTTGCCCGATCCGCTGGGTCCTACGATAGCCGTGATCTGCCCCGGCTCCGTCTTAAAGTTGATATCGTGCAACACCTCCGTACCCTCATGATAAGAAAAAGAGACGTTCTCAAAAGTGAATGACTTGCCGTCAAGCATTACGCGCTCACTTGGCCGTGAGAGCTCAGGCTCTCCTAAAAAGTCCCAGACTACGTTCAGGCAGGTATCCATACGTGAAATTTGGCCTGCCGCCTGGGAGAACTTGAGTATTCCTCCGATGAATCCCAATGGGATGGTGATGCACACCATGAAGGCAGGCAATGTGATCCGTCCGACCGAAAGCAGCCAAACGCCGAGCGGTAGCGAGAAGAGCAGCGTACAGGGGACGATAGCCCGTATCGCCGCCATCCATATCCAGCTTTGGTGAAACCATGCAAGCGTGGAGTCGTGATATTCGGCTACCGCCTCGGAAAACGAGCCGTATGAGGATGCGGTGCGTCCGAACGCTTTGATCACCTGGATACCGTTGACATACTCTACCAGCGTTGAGTTCATCCGCTGTTCGCTCGCAATATAGCGGGCCATTTTGGGCTTATAGTCCCGCATCATGCCAAGATAGAAGAGCAGGCATAAGGGGATCGTGGCAATCCCGGCAAGTCCCATACGCCAGTTGATGGCGAATACGATGATCATTGCCAAAAGCGGCGCAAATACCGTGCTTGGAAGCTCGGGCATGAAGTGCGCAATGGCGTCCTCAAGTTGGTTCACGTTGTCTACGAACCGGTTCTTGAACGTGCCCGTCGGCGTGTCGACGATGGTCCCCATGGGCACACGAGCCATCTTCTCTGCCATCTGCTCACGCATGGTGCGTAGAGCCTTGAAGGCGATCCCGTGGCTGATCATGGAAGAGCGCCAGGTGAACAGGAACTTTGCAATCTGGGCCGCTGCTGCTGCGGCTGATAGGAGAGCAGCTGACTCAAGCGTGAGCGTCCCTTCCGCCAATCCCGCGGCAAGTAAGGCAACGACAATATAAGGAACCATGCCTGCCGCCTCGCCTATGCATGCTAGAAGAAGCGAGAAGAGCATTCGATTCCTGTCGGGCCGCATAAAATAGAAAAGCTTTGAAAATGCACTGGGACGTGCCGTCCGGTCTTTTGGCGTAATGTGACTCATGGAGACATCAACCTCTTTTCTGCAATGACAAGTCAACGATGTAATCGCCTGCCAGTTGCGCCAACAGTTCGTCGTGCGTTATAACCACAACTGCTTTTTTCTCGGATGCAAGTTTGCGGCACCAATGCACCACCTCGTGCATCCCGTGTCCGTCAAGTCCGCTTGTGGGCTCGTCAAGTACAATAAGCTCGGCATCTGAGCAGTATGCCGTTGCAAGTATGACGCGCTGCTTCTGCCCGCCGGAAAGACTGGCCGGATGTCGGTCGGCCAAATCCGTCAGACCAAAAGCTGTCAGTGCCTCCCAGGCGCGTGCCTTGAGTGCATCATCCACCTGTCGGCCAAGCACCACTTCGTCCGCTACGCTGCCGGCATACAGCTGATAGTCAACGTCCTGCATGACAAAGTAGCTGAGGAGGCGGCGTTCTTTACGGGAAAGATGTTTCCCGTTTCTGGCGACGATGCCTCTCTGCTCTCGAGCGGCTCCTACAAGGACTTTTGCGAGCGTAGTTTTGCCTGTTCCGTTTTCACCACATATGACCGTTACGGATCCGAATGGAAATTCAGCGGTAATGCCCTTGATTCCGCGTTTTGTTGAAGGGTATAGATAGGTCACATCTGTCATGTGCCAACCGTCCGCATCCTTTGCGGGATAGGATTTGATTTCAGAGTCGGATTTCATGTCGGGGTGTCGAAGCCCAAACTTTGCCGTTTCGTGTTCGGAAAGAGACGTGAACTTCTCGACATCCCACCGAGCGGCTATGCGTCCTTCCTGAAGATATACAAACTCATCGGCTACAGGCAAAAATTGATGGAGTCTATGCTCGGAGATGATCAGTGCCACGCCGTTTCTTTTAAGCTCTCCGAGGATCTTGATAAGCGACTGAGACCCCTCTGCATCCAAATTTGAAGTGGGTTCGTCAAGTATCAGGATCTGCGGACGGTTGGCTATTGCAGCCGCAAGAGCGACGCGCTGTTTTTGTCCGCTTGAGAGCTCGGTGAGCTTCTCGGCAAGAAGTCGGCTGACACCGCTGAGTGTTGCCGCCTCTTGGACAAACTTGATCGTATCTGAGGGATCAGTACCCAGATTTTCCAGGGAAAATGCAATTTCGTCGCCTACCGTCCCCATGAAGAATTGACTTCTCGGATCTTGTGTGACTACGCCTATGCTTTTCGTGCGATTGCGCGGGGACAGATCAAACACGTCCGTTCCGTGTACAAGGACCACTCCGCTCTTCTCGCCGGGAAAGAAGGTTCCTGCGAGGCCGTCGATCAGGCGCAGAACCGTTGATTTTCCGCTGCCGGAGCGTCCGCAGAGCACGGTGCATGAGCCTGCCGGGATGTTGAGGCAGATATCCTGTACACAGCTTTCCGTAGATTCGTATCTGCC
This sequence comes from Atopobium sp., assembly GCA_015259105.1. Taxonomy (GTDB): domain Bacteria; phylum Actinomycetota; class Coriobacteriia; order Coriobacteriales; family Atopobiaceae; genus Lancefieldella. Next base: position 111,159 of record JABZGZ010000001.1, read on the forward strand.
GGCTGATACCTCACTATCAGCTGATGTTTCATCTGAAAGCTCAGACTCGTCGAGGTAGTAAAACGAAACGTTCTTCAAAGCGACGGTTTCCGTACCTCTCACAAAACCGCCTCCAACGCATATATGCCGGCGACGGCTGCAGTTACAACAAGAGCGCACATTGCGTCGCGCAAGGTGAATCCCACGTGATATACCGACGTTCGTCCTGTACCTATCCCAATCCCTCGCAGTTCGGCCGATGCGGCGAGTTCGTTTGAGAGTCTCAGCGAGCGCATGACAAGCGGCGTGTAAAAGCATTCGTATGCGAGCGCGGGGTGTCTCACAATACCCAGTAAGCTGGGGAAGATGCCCCGCATGCGGATTCCGCGAAGTATTGAGCGCATCTCAAACGGAAGGATCGAGGCAAATCTGAATATCATGCAGATCCCAACGAGGAATTTTTGCGGGAGATGCCACCGGTCGAGTGCGCACATGATCGCCGAAGGAGAAAGCGAGAAGAACGCGCAGCCGGTCGTAAACGGGGGAATCATGTGCAGCATGCTTACAAAAAGAACTCCGTACAGCCCTGGGAGGGGAAGAAAGCTCAGGCCGCATATGACTGTGAAGCTCACACAGGTCCTTGTCGCACTTCTCGTCCGTCCGTTTGCGGCGAGATAAGCTGTAGCGAATGCCTGTAAAAGCACCGTCTCAAGGAGGTTCACTATCAGCATGGATACGATCCCCACAAGAAAGAACGACAACAGATGTGTTCTTGGATCAAGGCCGAGAAGACCGCACTTGATGTCCGTCTCTTCCATGTCGTTCATGCGATTTTCGCTTTACGGACGTGTTTTTTCAAGAATTTTGATCCAATAAGGCCGCCAACGATCGTTCCCGCTGCAAACAAAGCCATCATCAGAAGGATCCAGGGGAGTTCGGTATATTGGGCGATCATCGCGGTAACGTCGGCGGCATTGTAGTAGGTTTCCAACTGTTTCATGTAGGCTTCTCTGAACAGTACATACGGTATGATTCCATAAAAACCAAACGTCACCCAATAGACGATATAGCCGCCGATGACGCGTTTGATATCGTGATAAGAATCTTTACCCCACATAACCAGCTCGCCTATGACTGCGCCCACAATAGCGACCGGTGCACAGTAGGGTCCGCCCATGAAGGTGTAGAGGACACCAAATATGAGGATCGATCCGGAAAGTACGCCACGTTTGCCGATGCGATCGGCCATGACGAGATAGAACGGTGTTGCCAGTAACGGAAACAGCCATGATCCGACGAAGAACGTATTTTGTGGTGCCAACAGCATGTCTTCGACTACTTTTGCCACCGTGATAAGTATCATGATGATGAGATTGAATATTACAAATGTAAGGACGTCGCGCATGACCCACCTGGTATTTTTGGAGCTTTCAACTTCTGCTTTCATAGATGATCCTCCTTACTGTCGACTCTTTATATCGATGCACATCGATCGATTCGCCGATCAATTGTTAGCTATAGGAAACTCTGCTTTATAATGGATAAACAGCATGTTCCTGACAACTGCATTGATGAGATGCGTCCCTATACGGAATGAGAAGGCCTGATCAAGGAAGAAGCCTGGGAACCGGACGAGCGGAAAGGAAGGAAGATGAAAAGTATTGAGACAGATCTTTACCGTGGGGCGTTTCAGGGATGGGATCTCAAGCCTTTGAAGGAAGTTCGTGGTTATGGCCCTGAAGGCGTCCTACACACCTTTGAAAATGAGCTGGGATCCGGTGAGTACTGGGCGTACTTTCGCGGAAGTCTTTTTGCCGTGAATGCATTCAGGATGAACTTTGCAAAAAGCGGGATCATGCGGTACCGCTGTACCGAGCACATCTGCCTGGGATGCTACGATGATGTCAAGGGTATGGTGCAACGTCAGGGTGCGCCGCTCGCTCCGGGGGCCATCATGGTATATCTTGGGGGTGAGAATGAAGAATATGAGATGCGATTCTCAAAAGGGGCCGTAGCAAGGGCTTCGTCTATCACTATTTCTCCCGACTACTATCGGGATTATCTACAAAGCAGGTTTGGGGATATCAGAGATGTCCGGGAAGCCTTTATCAAAGTTGACGGAAAACATGATCTTCCCGAACTTGTCGATCTGCTCCGCAAGGCACGTGCGTATCAGGGCAAGGGAATTGCCGCGGTGCTGTTCTATGAGGGCGTGATTGCAGAGGCTGTCGCTCTTGTTATGGAATACGCTACCCGAGAAGATGGAAGCGAAGAACATAAGGCTCTGTCTCAGGATGATACACGCGCTATCTGCCATATCAGTGCCTACATTGCCGACAACCTGAGTGGAGACCTCTCCTGTGCACGGCTTGCCTCAGAGCTGTACATCGGGCAAACCAAGCTGAAAAGGCTGTTCAAAACCGCGACGGGGCTTTCACCTTCTGCGTATGTCATACGGGAACGAATGGAAGAGGCTGTTCGGCTGCTCAAGGAAACCGATCTTCCGATTGCAAGCGTCGGTAAGGCGGTCGGTTACCGCAAACCGGGTGCGTTCACGGAAGCATTTCGAAGGAACAAGGGCTTCTCGCCGGTGGACTTTAGAAAGAGCAATGGTGTTCAGTGAACCCTCACTGCGGTTAATCCTTCGAAAATCATCAATGTAATGGCTCGAAAAACATAGTTGAGTTAGCTCGAAAATCATAAATGGAAATCCTCGAAAATCATAAATGAAGAGTTGAATTTGTGCTATCATCAGGCATTACAATAGTTCTTACGAGGAAGGGGGTCTTATGAGATATTCAAAGTTTAAGCCGGAAACATACATTCCTCGTATTATTGATTCACAGGTGCAGGTCCTTCTGGATACCTTTGGTGGTATAGAACTTTGTGGTCCTCGTTGGTCGGGGAAATCCTGGACGGCACAGTCATTTGGCGAGAGTGTGACACGTGTGGATGAATCCGAACAGATCTATATGGATGATCCGCAGCTTGCTCTTGTTGGTGATACCCCTCATGTTATTGACGAGTGGCAAGATATACCTGCTATATGGAATATTGTACGTCATAGGATTGATGATAGTGCAAATAAGCCGGGACAGTTTATTTTGACAGGCTCCTCCACTCCTCCCGAGGATGAAAAAAGACATAGTGGAGCAGGACGCATTGCACGGTTGCGTATGCATACTATGAGTCTTGCAGAGACTGGAGATTCTACGGGAGCAGTATCTCTTTTGGGACTCTTTGAAGATTCCTTCCAGCCGGCGCAATCTCATATTGATCTCACCGATTTAGCCAATATTGTATGCCGCGGTGGGTGGCCGGCTCTTCAAACAAAAAAATTGGCGGATCCAAGGGCCGTTACCGATGAGTATCTTAATGCACTTTTTGATGTAAGCATGCCTCGCGCGGGGAAAAGTCCACTTCTGTCCCGCCGCATAGCTGCATCTCTTGCACGAAATGTAGCAACGAGTGCAACGCTGGGTACCGTGAGAGATGATATTGCTGCCTTTGACAATATAGCTCCGGTGGATGGGACCATATCCTCATACCTTGAAGAGTTTAGACGCAACTATTTTATTGAGGAGCTCTCGGGCTGGGATGCGCCAATCAGGTCAAAGTCAAGGCTGCGCACGAAACCAAAACGATATTTCTGCGATACGTCTCTCGTGGCCAGTTTATTAGGTGTCGACTCTTCACGCTTACTTAAAGACGGACAGCTTTTTGGTTTATTGATTGAGTCACTCTGCATTCATGATTTGTCCGTTTACGTTTCCGCTTTGCCTAAGTCGTATGGGGGATCTTTACGATATTATGCGGACGCCGATGGGCTTGAGGTTGACGCCATTATTGAATTGATGGATGGTCGATGGGCAGCCATTGAAATCAAGATGGGGGAATCTAAAGTGGAAGATGCGGCTGCGAATCTCATAAGAGTTGCGAGAAAGGTGGCTGCTAATCCTGCAGCAAGAAATCCTAAGCCTAGCTTTATGGCCGTGCTGCTCGGTAAAGGGACGATGGCGCGTAGACGGCGCTCGGATGGGATATATGTTATTCCGATCGATACCTTGGGTGCATAAGAGATTGTGGGGAGGAATATTCGAGTAAAGTGCATTTAAACTCCAACTTCTCCATCTTACGTGTGTCCTTCAACTGATTCTAAATAAAGCTGTCTTGTATATAATGAAATTCATACAGCACTTGCTTAACCCTCCTATACAGGATACGAATCGGAGAAGATGTGGCACTCTTTGGAAAATCAGTTTCTAAAAAAAACTGGCCGATAAGGGCTTTTCAGTCTTGAATTCTCAAAGCAAGTGCAACGTTTGGTGATGGTAGACTTCCCAAGGGCACTTCCAACCCAGACGCTTACGTGGCCTTAAATTGAGCTCATTATATACTGCCTCAATCTCTTTATCACTAATCGATGAGAGGTCTGTGCCTTTTGGAAAATACTCTCTGATGAGACCGTTAGTATTTTCATTGGTACCTCTTTGCCAGGGATGATGTGGAAGACAGAAGTAGATACTTACTCCGATAGCTTCTTGAAGTTCTGCTGCTCGAGCAAACTCAGATCCACGATCAAGCGTTATGGTTTTTACTACCTCACCTCTCAAAGCTTGCTGTATAGCTACATTAACATCGGCACTAGACCCTGATGCAGCTTTGCCACCAACAAGGTAGCCGCTCATACGGTCAACTTGTGTGACCAGGCGTGGCCCTTTAGCTTTACCGATGACGGCATCTCCTTCCCAGTCTCCAATACGTTGGCGATCTGCAACCTCTTTTGGCCTTTCGACAAGTTCATGGGTTATCCGTATTTTTCCTCTGCGCTCTATGAGGTGTTTTGTATGCCGTCGTTTACCTCGGTGCCTGAGTCTTCTACGTACAGACTGTGCACCTGGAAGTTCACAGTCTAGTTTCCCTGAGTGTATGGCTCTATATATAGTGCTACAGCTGACAGGAGCGTATGAAAGCTCCAAGTGTAGTCTTCCTGCAATCTGCTCAGGTGAGAAGTGGCGACTACAGATAAGAAAGACAATACGTGCACGAAGGCTTGGATCATCGAGTAGGGTGCGTTTCTTGCAAGCCTGGCGTCGAACATCGGTTTTTCTCTGGGCGGTCGAGGCCCTGTAACAAAGATGCGCCACTCCAATGATTGTCCAACCGTTTCTTTTAATCTCCCGTGAAATACTTGATTTGTTTCGTCCGAGCTTACGAGCAATCTGGCTTATACTTTCATGATTTTTCCACCAGACCATAATGTCTTCGCGCTCTTCAATGCTAAGATGGCTATAGTGACCCATGGAAATCCTTTCAATGAACGTTGTCGTAAGCGCCATTGTAGACCCATGGGTCACTACCTTGTCTTTTGTTGTTGCACTTGCAATGAGAATTCAAGCCGGAAAAAAGAAGGACGCAGATGCCAGAAGCACCTACGCCCTTCTCGCCCTATAAAGGGGGAGTGGATTACTCTTCAACCTCAAGAAGCTCAATGTTGAAGTTAAGGTCTTTACCAGCCATTGGATGGTTGGTGTCAAAGACGATAGTGGTGCCGTCGTTAGAGACAACGGTTGCCATAACAGGGTATCCCTCAGGGGTGCCCAGAGTAACCTGCTGACCTGCAACAAGATTCTCAGAGCCTGGAAGCTGAGCTACGGGAACAGGCTGTACTGCCTCCTCATGACGCTCACCATATGCCTCTGCTGCTGGAATGTGGACGTCAACAATCTGGCCAACGGTCATATCTTTGACAGCCTCATCAAAGCCTGGGATCATCTGACCAGCCATGCAGGTAAATGCCAGTGGCTCGTTGCGATCGCGGGAGGAGTCAAACTTAGTTCCGTCATCAAGAGTGCCTACGTAGTGGACCTTTACCTTTTTACCTTCGTTGCTCATGAAACTCCAATCGTTAAAAACATATCTTTGGCATTCTACCCAAGAGTGACGTAAATCAACCTTTGAATGATAAAGGTATAAAATACTTTACATTCAGTTTGAAAGGTTTGTAATGGAAGCTCGCTTAGCTCCTCATAATTTTATTGGTGTATTTGACTCGGGCGTTGGTGGCATGAGTGTGCTTAAACACCTTGTTGCCCAAATGCCTCACGAGGAATTTCATTATTTTGGCGATTCTGCATTTGCTCCTTATGGCACTAAACCAAAAGCACAGATTGCCCAGCGCTCTAGTGCTATTGCTAAAAAGTTTATTGATGAGGGTGCTAAAGCGCTGGTTATAGCTTGCAATACTGCTACAGCTGCTGCTGCAGACGAGCTGAGGGCAACCTATCCTCATGTACCTATTGTGGGTGTTGAGCCAGCTCTTAAGCCTGCAGTAACTGCATATCCTCATGGAACAGTGATTGTTCTTGCTACAAAGGCAACACTTTCTTTGCAGAAGTATCACAATCTTGAGTCACGCCTGCATCCTTCTGCAAAGGTCATCTCTATTCCAGGAGAAGGTCTGGTGGAGCTTATTGAATCTGGTCAGGCTGATTCCGAACAGATGCACAGCCGCCTGACTGAGCTTTTGGGAGACTATGCTGGTCAGGTAGATGCTGTGGTTCTTGGTTGCACCCATTACCCCTTTATCAAAAAGCAAATTAGCTCCGTTTTAGGAGACGTAGAATTTTTTGATGGTGGTGCAGGTGCTGCTCATCAGTTAAAGCGTTTGCTTGGACAGGCAAACTTGCTTGCTTCTGCAGATGTCACTGCAGACAAGAACACTAGCGCCGTAGAGCCTGATATTTTATTCTCATCAAGCATAGATACTCCTGAAGAATTGAAGTTCTACCAGGAGTTCTTCTCGCAAGATATGTAAGCGTGGCTGGGTAAGCGTATTACTTAAGCTTAGTCTCAAGCCACTTTTTGAGCACTACTGCGTTGTTGTACGTAGTGTCTTTGTCCGAGAAAAGCAGTGTCACGGTAGATTGATCAAGCTTTTTAAGCTGTTCGACAAAGGCATCTGCGTCAGGATTGCTGTCAAGTTCAGCTGTATAGGTA
>JABZGZ010000001.1:118146-133402 GCA_015259105.1 Atopobium sp.
ACACAAAGCTATCAAAGCGCTCTGGATCGTGGTTGAATGCTTTTCTGCACTCAGTAGTAGGAGCAATGGTTTTAGCCCATTCATCAGCGTGTAGGTTCTCTTTTTTGATACCACGAGGCCACAGTCTATCAACGAGTACGCGATACCCATCGTCAGCTTCTGGTGCGTCGTAAGTTCTCTTAAGTTTGATATTCATTTTTGCTCCCTTCAGCTCATGTACGTTATACCGCAAAATATCTATTCGGTTACAAACTATTTAATAGGACTAGGTATTCATATCCGCATGTTTATGATGAAGTTCATTCTTTAAAACCCACGGAGAAAGGAAAGCCATGGCAAACTCAGTGGAGAAGAAAGACATCGATTGGACAGCGCTTGGCTTCGCATATACGCAGTGTGACTACAGCTACGTTGCCCACTACAAAGACGGTGCTTGGGATGAGGGCGGACTTACCACCAATCACAGCATTACACTGTATGAATGCGCAAACATCTTCCATTATTGCCAGGAGGTTTTTGAGGGTTTAAAAGCTTACACCACAGCTTCTGGCGATATTGTCTGCTTCCGTCCTAACCTCAATGCTCAGCGTATGGCAGACTCTGCAACCCGTCTTGTCATGCCACCATTTCCTGAGGATAGATTTGTTGCTGCTGTTAAAGAGGTTGTTTCTGCAAACGCAGCATGGGTTCCGCCATTTGGTACGGGCGCTACGCTGTATGTTCGTCCATTTATGATTGGTACCGGAAATACTGTTGGTGTTAAGCCATCTCCTACCTATGAGTTCCGCATTATGGTCACTCCAGTTGGAGCGTATTACTCTAACGGCGTTGCTCCTGTTGCACTGACCGTTTCTCCTTATGACCGCGCTGCTCCTCACGGAACCGGCAATATCAAGGCCGGCCTCAACTACGCTATGTCTCTGTACCCAACTACCTGGGCACATGAGCAGGGCTTTGCAGACAGTATGTATCTTGACTCTGGCTCTCGTACCTATGTTGAGGAGTCCAGTGGCGCAAACTTCCTCTTTGTTGATAAAGAGGGAACCCTGGTTATTCCACAGTCTTACACAGATTCCATTTTGCCTTCTATTACCCGCCGTTCTCTGGCAACTGTTGCTAAAGATCTGCTGGGCATGAAGGTTGTTGAGCGTCCTGTCCGCTTTGACGAGCTTGACCAGTTTGTTGAGTGCGGTATGTGCGGTACTGCTGCTGTTATTTCTCCTGTTGGCAAAGTTGTTGACGGCCAGAAAGAGATTGTCTTTGGCGCTGGTATGGAGGCTGTTGGACCAGTTATGTCTAAGCTCCGCAACACGCTGACCAGCATTCAGTCTGGCGAGATTGAGGCTCCAGAGGCAGACTGGATTTGCAAGATTTGCTAAGACTTGCATTTTCAACAACGCTTTGCTTTTAAGAAGAAGGCGAGAAGACCAATCGATCTTCTCGCCTTGTTTTTATCTGCAAAAGCAGGATACGTACGACGGCTATGCCTTTAAGCTTAAGCCTTGTGGGAAGAGCCCAGGTTATCCATGTGGCTTGCGACAATCTGAGTGATTGCTTCCATACCAGGAACGGAAGGCTTCTTTGGATCAAAGTTGCCAGGGTTTTCTGACATGTACTTCATGAAGGCTGCAGTAAAGACCTGGCGGAGCTCGGTTGCGTAGTTAACCTTGCAAATACCGTTCTGAATTGCCTCTGCTACCTGGTCATCTGGAACGCCCGAGGTGCCGTGAAGAACCAGAGGAATATCAAGGCGCTGACGAATTGCCTTGAGGACGCCCTGCTCAATGTGAGGTGTGCCGTGATAGACGCCGTGAGCGGTACCAACGCCAACTGCAAGAGAAGTGCAGTTAGTGCGAGCGACAAACTCCTCAGCCTGGTCTGGATCAGTGTAGGGGTTCTCGCCCTCAACAGCTGGGCCGTCGTCCTCTTTGCCGCCAACTTTGCCAAGCTCTGCCTCAACAGGAAGGTTGATAGGGCCAGCAAACTTGGTTACGGATGCGGTAAGTGCAATGTTGTCCTCAAATGGAACGTGAGAGCCGTCAATCATGACGGAGGTGTAACCGGCACGAGCTGCCTGGATGCAGCGGTCAAAGCCGTCACCGTGATCTAGGTGAAGAGCAACAGGAACAGTTGCCTCTTCAGCAGCACAACGAACCATGGCAGCAAAGTAATCAAGGCTTGCGTACTTGATGGTGCCAGGAGTGGTCTGAAGAATAACAGGGGAGCGGCGCTCTTCTGCTGCCCTAACAACAGCCATTACAAACTCAAGGTTCTCAACGTTAAAGGCGCCAACAGCATAATGGCCAGCCTGTGCGTCAAGAAGCATCTGCTTAGTAGTAACGAACATCTATTGCTCCTTTCGCCCCAAAGGGCTCTTTGATTGACTGAAAAAATTGTAACGTTTCTCTTACTCTGTTACGTAAGTTTTCTAGAAATAGTTTTGTCTTTGTAACCTTTGGCGAGAAACCCGTCTTGCTGCATATTATTCAGCAATCTTTTTGATTGTGACCTGCTTCTGAATCTTAGTTGCAACATCTTGATCAAAGCGACCGGTACCTGCAGATAAACAACTTGCGGTAGCACATGAAAGCGCAAAGGTAAGACACTCTGAAGTTGGTTTTTGCTGAGCAAGTGCAACAGCAAATGAGCCAACAAGGGTATCTCCTGCACCAACAGAATTGATAGCTTCAATTTTTGGAGGATTTGCTCTAAAGGTTCCTTCATCAGAAACCATGAGCGCACCTTTTGCACCAAGCGAGACAACTACAATTTTAATGCCGCGTTTGTGCAGCTCCTGAGCTGCCTTTATGACCTCGTCTTCTGTAGTTACTTCTCTTCCTAGAAGTTGACCGATTTCATCGGTGTTTGGTTTGATCATGGTAGGAAGGGCATCAATACAGGAGGTGAGCAGTGCACCGGATGCGTCTACAATGCAAGGCACGCCCGCAGCCATGGTCTCTTCTATAAGTTCTTTGTAATTTTCGGCAGAAATGCCCTTGGGAACACTGCCATTAAAGGTAACAACTTCGGCTTCGTTGGTAAGCTGGACAAGTTTTGCCTTGAAAGCAAGGAATTCTTCAGGAAGTACAGGCTGTCCAGGCTCTAAGAATTCAGTTGATTGCCCGTTTGGCTCCAGGATATTAATGCATGAGCGGGTTTCTTGCTCAGTATAAATAAAATCACTAGTAATACCATCTTTATGAGCCAGCTCAACAAGGTATCTTCCGTTATTACCGCCAACAAATCCTGTGGCACAAACGGGGTAGTTAAGGGTGGTAATGGCTCGTGAGGCGTTAAGACCCTTGCCGCCCGCGCTGTTATCTACTACCGAGACTCTGTGTACCGTTCCATCTACAACAGGAGAGTCCAGGTAGTACGCTTTATCAATGGATGCATTGAGTGTTACGGTAACAATCACGCATATCACCTCGTCTAAAAGACAGTGCACACAAAGTGCTCAGAGGAAAGCAGGGGCGAGAAACACTATGGAACAGCGCCACTGCAAATGAAATTGAGTTGAATCAATTTAACCAAAGCGCCATCAAGAAACTATTCTTTAGATGTTCTAAAAAAAGATACCAGTACATAATTTCTTAATACCAATTTTATTTTCTCATCATATTTGAGCAGGATTTTAGGGTTGTTTACTACATTTATTACGTATAAAGGTGCGTTATAAGAACTTCTCATTTTTCAAGGATAGCTCTAAATTTTTTAGTGCATCGTCACAATTTATCCATATATCTACCTGCGAAAATAACAACGTGTGTACCGTTTACGGTAAAAATAGTACCGTTAAGCCGTCGATTGTTAACGTACACATCTCAAGATGCTCACTAGACTATACTTATGTTAGGTTGTTATCTGGTATCTACCACTTAGAGAGAAACTTCAACACCCCTAGTTTTCCGCGTAGCTCCCCAGATAGTTTCCAACTCTTCGAAAGGAGTTTGACATGGTAGGTTGCGTTTTAACTGGTCATGGAACTTTTGCAAACGGTCTTGCTGATGCTTTAAAGATGATTGCTGGTGAGCAAGAAGCTTTTGTTCCCGTTCCTTTTATTGAAGCCGGTGCTGCAACATACCCAGAAACTCTTGCTGCAACAATTTCCGATCTTCTTGACACTACTGACGGTGTGCTGGTTTTCTGCGATCTGCTTGGCGGAACACCTTTTAATCAGGCAATGATTATTGCTCAGAGTTATTCAAACGTAGAAGTTGTTACCGGCACAAACCTTCCTATGCTTCTTGAAACACTTGGTAGCCGCATGGCAGATACCTCTCTTGAAGAGCTGGTTGATACTGCTGTTTTAGCTGGTAGCCAGGGAGTTGTTCATAAGCGTCTTGAGCTTGAGGTTGAGCCAGAAGATGACATCTTCGGAGACGATGGTATTTAAGTAGCGTTTTGTTGTTGAGTTAAGGAGATGCACATGGCAAATCTAGCAGAGAACATTCTTGCTTCATCCATTGTTCTTCTCGCGTTCTTGGTAATTTTGGGCCTTGTTTATTCTTTCTTTGTTTGGAGAGCCTCTTCTAAAAAGGCGGGAACAACTTCAGAGTTTCTGAAGAATCTTCATGCAGGTCAGAAAGTTAAGACTAATAGCGGAATGTATGGCGTAGTTAAAAACGTCAAAAAAGAAACAGTAGATGTTGAGTTTGCTCCAAATGTGGTCATCACGTTGGATCGTTGGGCGGTAATCAGCGTTTCCAACAATAAATAAATTTGCAGTAAAACACGCAGCGCAAGTTGCGAGTAGTGCGATGAAAATCGCAGATAGCACGCACAAGTGTGCGCGTAAAGAGAGGAGAACTTGTTATGGGAGAACCAGATATCAAGCTTGCTCGAATCGATAATCGTTTGATTCATGGTCAGGTTGCTACTCAGTGGAACGGCACCCTTGGAACTAACCTCATCCTTGTTGCTAATGATGAGGTTGCAGGAAATAAGATGCGCCAGGGCCTCATGGATATGGCTGCTCCAAGTGGCGTTGCAACCAGGTACTTTACGCTTCAGAAGACTATTGAGGTAATTCATAAGGCTTCTGCAAGCCAGCACATTTTCTTAGTTGCCGAGAATCCAGAGGATGTCCTCACTCTGGTCAAGGGCGGTGTTCCAATCAAAAAGGTGAACATCGGCAATATGCACATGGCTGAGGGAAAGCGACAGGTCGCCACAAGTGTGGCGGTAGACGATAAGGACGTCGCTGCCTTCCGTGAGCTTCAGGAATTGGGGGTGACTCTAGAGATTAGGCGTGTTCCTACGACCCCGGTCGAGGATATCTCAAAGCTATTCGAGTAAGTTTTGCGCGCAACTTCCTGGTAGAGATTACAAAAAGTTGCAATGGTGCAACGTTTCTAGCAGGTTGGCAAAGGTATTCGGATAGTCTGCCGATCATCGTCATCGGTAGTTATGGTGTGTTTGAAAGGAGGAGTTAAGATGGATGTTAGCCCTATTCAGGTGTTATTAATTTTCATCGTTGCGTTTATCGCTGGCATCGATCAGTTTAGTTTCCTCGAGTCTCTTTACCAGCCAATCGTAACTGGTTTTTTGGTTGGTTTGATTCTTGGTGACGTTCAGACTGGTCTCATTGTTGGTGGTACTTATCAGCTTATGACCATCGGCAACATGCCTGTTGGTGGTGCTCAGCCACCTAACGCTGTTATCGGCGGCATTATGTCTGCAGTCTTTGCAATCACTACTAAGCTTGAGCCAATGGCCGCTGTAGCTGCAGCAATTCCATTCTCCCTGCTTGGTCAGTATGCAGTAACCATCATCTTTACCATTATGTCCCCTGTAATGGCAACTGCTGATGCATACGCCGAGAAGGCCGATCCTAAGGGAATTGCTCGTATCAACTATGGTGCAATGGCTGCTCTTGGTCTCTTCTTTGGTGTCATTGTTACCCTGTTCTTCCTGGGTGGCGCTGCATTTGGAACTCAGATCACCACGGCAATTCCAAAGTGGCTCATGAATGCACTGTCCGTCGCCGGTGGCATGATGCGCTTCGTCGGCTTCGCAATCCTGCTGAAGGTTATGGTTTCTCGCGAGCTTTGGGGCTTCTTCCTCATGGGCTTTGCAGCTGCAATCGTATTTATCAGCATTCCTGAGCTCTCTGGTCCAGCACTTCTGCTTCTTGCTCTCATCGGCTTTGGTATCGCATTCTGGGATTACCAGCTCCAGACCAAGATGAAGAATGCTGCTCCTGCTGTTGTTGCTGGAGGTGACTTCGAAGATGGCATTTAATATTCCTGATACCTATCAGAACACCACTCCTGCTGAGCCACTTGATCAGAAGACGCTCAACAAGATGGTATGGCGCTCCCTGTTCTTGCAGGCTTCCTTCAACTACGAGAGAATGCAGGCAGCTGGTTGGCTCTACGGTATCCTTCCTGGTCTTGAGAAGATTCACGGTGACAACAAGGATGACCTTGCTGCTTCCATGAGTCACAACCTTGAGTTCTTTAATACCCACCCATTCCTGGTCACCTTTGTTATGGGTATTGTTCTCTCCCTTGAGCAGAACAAGCTGGATATCCCAACCATTCGTGCAGTCCGTGTTTCTGCAATGGGTCCTCTGGGCGGCATTGGTGACGCACTGTTCTGGTTCACCCTTGTTCCAATTACTGCTGGTATTACCTCTAACATGGCAATTTCCGGCAATGTCTTTGCACCATTCTTGTTCCTCATCATCTTTAACATTGCACAGTTTGCTGTACGTTATTGGCTGATGAACCTTTCCTACAAGATGGGTACTGACGCAATTACCCTGCTCACCGAGAACGCAAAAGAGTTCACTCGTGCTGCTTCTATCCTGGGCGTCTTTGTTGTTGGCTGCCTGGTTGTCTGCTACGGCGGAACCAAGCTTGGCGCTGGCGCAAACATTCCTAACGGTGAGACACACAGTGTTGTTCTTTCTCAGGTAACTCTTTCTGATGAGCAGCTTGCTTCTGGTCAGTATGACAAGGCTCTCTTTGCTAAGGGTTCCTATGCTGACTACAAGAAGGACCCTGAGTCCGTTATGTTCATCGGCGGCAAGACTGCTGATGGCAAGGATGGCACCACTGCTATTGCTCCAGTCGGTAACGGCGTTAATCTGGTAACTGTTGGCGAGGAAGTTACTTCTCCTGTCTCTATTGACATTCAGAAGATCCTCGACGGCGTTTGCCCAAAGCTTATTCCACTGGCTCTTACCCTTTGCCTGTACTACCTCATGGCAAAGCGTAACTGGACTCCAATTATGTGCATCTGCCTGCTTCTGGTAATTGCACTTCTTGGTTCTGGCTTTGGCGTTCTCCCATATATTTGGGGTTAAGTAAGTGTGACGGGTGTCCACTTAGTGGGCACCCGTCTTTTATAGGAGAGTTTTGATGACAGCGTTTATGGGAAGACAGCCACTCTACGAACAGCTAGCAAACATGCTGCGCTATCGTATTGAGAACGAGATGGATCCAGACGATCCACTTCCTTCTGAGCGTGAGCTCTCCGATTCCTATGGACTTTCTCGCACCACGGTAAGACTTGCCCTGCAAGAGCTTGAACACATGGGGCTCATTTATCGTCAGCGTGGCCGCGGTACCTTTGTTGCAGACGTCTCTGAACGTGCAACAGACCTTATGGGAGGCTATAGCTTTACTGACCAGCAGCGTCAGTTAGGTCGCGTCCCTAAGACAACTATTCTGGAGTTTGACACTATTGAGGCTAATAAGTTCTTAGCCCAACATATGCACGTTATTCTTGGCGAGAAGCTCTTCCGCATCAAGCGTTTAAGAAGTGCCGATGACGTGCCTATGATGCTGGAAGTAACGTATCTTCCAGTTTCACAGTTTTTCTCGCTTACTGCTCATGATGTTGAGCAAAAATCTCTCTACCAAAATTTTGAAGAAGACTACAACATAAAGATTGGCGTAGCAGAAGAGGAGTTCAAGGCTTCAATTGCTCGCTCAGATGACGCCACTTTATTGCAAATTTCTGAAGGCTCGCCTGTTTTGAGTCTCACACGCACTACGTACAATGACAGAAATATCATTGTTGAGTTCACACTAAGCGTGGCTCGTGCGGATCAGTTTAGATACAAAATTGTACATACACGCAGTTAAATAGCTGTGAGAAGGGATATCAATGTTTAAGAAGAGCCAAGAAGAGCTAAAGGCACTAGGCGCTCATATTACAACTGCCGAGATTAAGCAGCAGCCTGAGCTTTGGGTATCTACCTTTGGCATTTATCAGGAGAACCTTTCTGCAATTAAAGAGTTTGTCGAGCGTGCTCGCAATCTTGGCGAGGGTCGTCGTACCCGCGTGGTCTTTACGGGTGCAGGTACCTCGGCATATGTAGGCGATACCATTACTCCGTATCTTCGTTCTCATGGCGAGAAGGGCTCTTTTGAGTTTGCGTCCGTTGCAACTACTGATATTGTTTCTGATCCTTATGGCAGCCTTGATCCAGATGATCCAACGGTCTTGGTTTCTTTTGCGCGCTCTGGTAATAGTCCAGAGAGTCTTGCTGCAGTAAATATTGCCCGTAAGATTGTTAAAAATCTTTTGCTCATCAATATTACCTGCGCTCCTGAAGGAAAACTTGCCGTTGAATCCGCAGGTAAAGACGATACGCTGCTTCTTCTTATTCCTGGCGCAAATGACCAGGGATTTGCAATGACTGGCTCTTATAGCTGCATGACACTTCTTGCAACACTTGTCTTTGATAGTGCTGATGACCAGCAGAAGAAGGCTTGGATTTCTGATGCTGCTGAGCTGGGTAGGCAGGTAATTGAGCGCGAGGAAGAGATTGCTGAGTGGCTCAAGAGCGATTTCAACCGCATTACCTATTTGGGTTCTGGTCCTTTTGTGGGCCTTGCTCATGAGGCTCAGCTTAAGATTTTGGAGCTTGCAGCTGGTATTAATGCAACGTCATGGGATTCCTCGATGGGATATCGTCACGGACCGAAGTCGTTTGTTGACGAGCATACCCTGGTGTTTGATTTTGTTTCCAATAACCCTTATACGCGTCAATATGATCTGGATATTCTTGACGAGATTAAGGGAGACCAGATTGCTGCTCTGACTATTGGTATTGAGCAAGAGGGGGCAACAAACTTTACGGGAAGAACGTTTAGTCTTCCAGTATTTACAGAGCCTCTACCAGCACCTTATTTGGCTCTGCCTTTTGTAATGGTCGCTCAAGTCGTGGCACTCTTGAACTCAGTTCGTGTCAATAACAAACCAGACACACCTTCTCCAACTGGTCAGGTTAATCGAGTGGTTAAGGGTGTTACAATTCACTCACTATAGGAATTACTAAGAAGGACGTGCCTATGGCGCGTCCTTTTGAGAATGATTGAGGTACGTATGAGTACATTTGCAGTTAAAGCAGATAAGTTCTTTTTGCCAGGAGCAACTTCTGGTCCAGGATATTTGCTCGTAGAAGACGGTGTATTTGGTCATTTCACTAAAGAGAAGCCAGACTGCGAGATTATTGACCGCACTGGTTCTTGGGTGGCACCTGGCCTTGTTGATACCCATATCCATGGCTTCCTGGACCACGATATTATGGACTGCGATCCTGATGGCGTTATTGAGATTGCCCAGGGTTTGCTCTCTAACGGTGTAACTTCTTGGCTTCCAACAACACTAACCGCAAGTGTTGAGCAAACTGGCGATGCTTGTGAGTCCGTTGCTGATGCAGCAGAGGGAATTGCGGCAAACGGTATTGACGCTGCTCGCATCCAGGGCATCTTCCTAGAGGGACCTTTCTTTACCGAGAAACACAAGGGTGCTCAGAATCCTGCGTACTTCCTTGATCCAGATGTAGAGGTCTTTGATGAGTGGCAGGAGCGTGCCGACGGCTGGATTGCCAAGATTGCTATTGCTCCAGAGCGCGATGGCGCTCCAGAGTTCTGTGCAGAGATGGCAGACCGCGGTGTTCATGTTGCACTTGGTCACTCCGATGCAACGTATGAGGAAGCTCTTGCCTGCGTAAACGCTGGTGCAGACATCTTTGTTCATACCTATAACGGCATGAGCGGTCTTCACCACCGTGAGCCAGGTATGGTTGGTGCTGCAATGACCACCCACGGTACTTATGCAGAGGCTATTTGCGACGGCCATCACCTTAATCCTATTGCAGTCCGTGCTCTGGTAAATGCAAAGGGATATGACCATACCGTTCTTATTACAGACTGCATGCGTGCAGGTGGTATGCCTAATGGACAGTACAAACTAGGCGATTTCCCTGTTGTTGTTGAAGGTGGAACTGCTCGTCTGATGGATGAGTCTCACAGCCTTGCAGGTTCAATCCTTCGTCTGTTTGAAGGCGTGAAGAACGTCTTTGACTGGGGTATTGTATCTGCTGAAGAAGCAGTTCGTATGGCTTCAGAAAACCCAGCTCGTTCCTGTGGTATTGATGATGTTTGTGGCTTCATTCGTCCTGGATATGATGCTGACTTTATTGTTGTTACAAAAGATCTTCAGCTTGAAGAGACGTTCCTTGGAGGAAAGAGCGTTTACAAGGCTTAAGCAGCAGATCTTGAGTAATGCAAACTAAAGGAAGCCTATGGAGTTCTATTCCCATAATTATTTAATTCACCATGCGACAGTATTTGACTGGACTCAGCTTGTTCTATTTGGCCTTGTTGCACTTCTGATGATCTTCTCGCTTGTGCATTACATGCGCGATAGAAAGAATTCTAAGTATCGTGAGCTGGCGCTTATTGCGCTGTTCTCATTAATCTTTCTTGGACTTCTACAGCTTGATCGTGTGCTAGAGGTTAATCAGGCAAGTAAGCACTATGAGTCAATTGTTTCCTCACAAGAAAGCTTCGCTCGACGTCTTGAGGTTGATTTTGACCACGTGTACGTTGCCTTTGATAGCCAGGGAAATCCCTCGTATCTTGAGGTTGACGGTAAGTATTATCACGTTTTGAAAAATACCGAGAATGACTATGTCATTGAACAGATCAATCTCATTGGTAATGACATTAAGCATGTAGAGGAGTAGATCGATGAACTTTTATTTAGAAGTTGCCATTAAATTGTGCATCGGTCTTTTCTCGCTTGTTCTGGCAATTAACGTCAGCGGAAAAGGAAACCTAGCACCAACTGCAGCAATTGACCAGGTTCAAAACTTTGTACTTGGCGGCATTGTTGGCGGCATGATCTACAACAGTTCAATTACTATTTTGCAGTTCACCCTTGTCCTGCTTATTTGGCTCATTATTGTCATGGTTCTCAAATGGTTGAGAACAAACAATATGCTGGTCAAGCAGTTGATTGATGGACGTCCTGTTATTGTTATTGATAAGGGCAAGCTGCTTGTAGACAACTGTAGGTCTATGGGTCTCACTGCCTACGATGTGTCGCTGAAGCTTCGCCAGGCAGGAGTGAATTATATCTCAGACGTTAAGCGTGCCATTCTTGAGCAAAATGGACAGTTGATTATTGTTAAAAAAGGAGAAGAGAACGTTAGATTCCCGCTTATTACTGACGGACAAGTTCAGACGAACATTCTTGAGACGCTGGACCTGGAAGAGAATTGGCTTGAAAGAGAACTTGAGCATCAAGGTTATAAGTCTGCTTCAGAGGTTTATTTGGGTGAGTATAATAGTGGAGCTCTGATTATTACTCCGTATGCGGAGAAAGATCAGTAGCTTAGCAAGAGATAAAACAGTTAACCTGTTTATTCCAATTCCGTTTGCGGAAAAGATAAGAAATTTATCGTTGACTTGAATTGGAATATGTATACTAAGGCTAACTTTTAGAAAGCGGACTGTCGGATGACAGCCCGCTTTCGTGCTAAAGGGGAAGCATGAATGCATGTTCAGATGATGAGAAGTGAGTAGAAAGGCAAAGAAGTGAGGAGAAACATGGGTTTCTCGCCATGTTTTTATGCTTGGTAGCGAGGACAATCGCACGATTTTGTTTGAAGAATTTGGCACTACACCGTATTGGTTTTTATAGTTTTGGGAGATGTAACATGAATTTGAATCCAACCGTTTCTCGTCGTAGCGCACTTGTAGCTTCCGCTTTTGGCGTGAGTGCTATTCTTGCTGGCTGCAAGCCTGAGGCTCAAAAGCAAGAAGGAGCTTCTGATAATAAAGACCAGAAGAAGCTCAGCATTGTTGCAAGTTTTTATCCTATGTACGATTTTGCAAAGCGCATCGCTGGCGATCATGCTGAAGTAACATGTCTCGTTCCAGCAGGTACTGAGCCACATGATTGGGAGCCATCCAGCAAGGATATGAAGACTATCCAGGAAGCAGACTTCTTGATTTACAACGGTGCTGGTATGGAGCACTGGGTCAAGGACGTACTTGATGGTCTTGGTTCTGGCACAAAACTTACAGCAGTTGAGACCAGCAAAGACGTTAAACTTCTTGAGCTTGAAGAGGACGATGATCACGATCATGAGGAGAAGAAAGACGACCATGATCACGACCATGCCCATGGCGGAACCGACCCTCACGTTTGGCTGAGCCCTCTGAATGCAAAGATTCAGATGAAGAATATTTGTGATGCCCTTTCCGAGAAGGACTCTGAGCACAAGTCAGAGTATGCTGCCAATCTTGATAAAGCAAATGCAGACTTTGATACGCTTGATAATGAGTTCCACAAGGGTCTGGATTCACTACCTAACAAGACCATCGTTGTTTCTCACCAGGCATTTGGTTATTTGTGCGAGGCTTATGGTCTCACTCAGATGCCTATTGAGGGTGTTGAGGCAGATGCAGAGCCAAATGCTCAGGAAATGAAAGAGATTACGGAGTTCGTAAAAGAGCATAATGTAAAGGTTATTTTTACGGAGGAACTGGTAAGCCCTAAGGTTGCTCAGGCAATTGCTGAAGCAACAGGAGCTCGTGTTGAAGAGCTCAACCCACTTGAGGGTCTTACTGACGAGGAGCTCAAGGCAGGCGAGGATTACCTCTCTGTTATGCGCGAGAACCTCAAGGCTCTTGAGGGCGCTCTCGCATAGTGTGTTGCCAGCTTAGGCTGGATGTTTGGAGGACGTGTTGCAGGAAAGTCAGATAGCCGTTTCGCTTCAAGACGTGAGTTTTTCTTACAAGAAGACGCGTGTCTTAAGCGATGTAAATTTAGACGTTCATCAAGGTGAGATTTGCGCGCTTATTGGTGATAACGGCGCAGGTAAATCCACATTATCACGAATTGTGGTAGGAGAGCTTGAACCTACAAGTGGTAAGTCACTTCTTTTTGGAACGTCCTCGACTCGGTTTAAAGACTGGGAGCGTGTAGGCTATGTCCCACAGCTGCCTTCAGAATCGGTTAATCGCTTTCCTGCAAGCGTCGTCGAGCTAGTAGATGCAAGTCAGTATGCTCGTGCCAAAAAGGTAAAGATGAGCGCAAAAGAGCGTCGCGAGCGCACGCTTGAGGCACTTGACCTTGTAGGTATGACTGACTTTTCCACGCGTATTATTAGGGAACTCTCTGGAGGACAGCTCCAGAGAGTTCGCCTTGCCTGCGCGCTGGTAGGAAACCCATCACTACTTATCCTGGACGAGCCTACAACTGGTCTTGATAAAGAGAGTCGCAATCATTTCTATAGCCTAGTGCGAGAAGCCCATGCAGCTCGAGATCTTGCGGTACTTATTGTTACGCATGATCTTGCAGCTCTTGATGCGCTGGCTTGTCGAGTTGTTGAAGTTGCTGACCACAAAGCTACAGAAATTGCAGGTAGGGGTCACGGTCATGATCACTGTGCAGTTCATGGAGCTCACTGTGACCTTGACTCTCATCATGTCCACGACCACAATCGCGGAAAATTAGATGATTTTGCTTTAACGGAGTCCCTTGGTCCTGCGTCCGACGTTGTTCAAGATGCCCAAGACTCGCATGAGAGGAGGGCATAAATGTTTGAATACGTATTTATGCAGCGAGGAATTCTTGTGGGAATTCTTCTGGGAGCAATTATCCCGCTTGTAGGCGTTACGGTTGTATTGAAGCGCCTTTCTATGATTGGCGATGCTCTCTCACATACCTCTCTTGCAGGTGTTGCAGGCGGCATGATTGCAGGTATTAATCCTGTTGCCGGAGCAATTGCCGCTTGTTTGGGTGGTGCGCTTTGTGTTGAGGGAGTGCGTCGTCACTTCAAAGACCAGTCAGAGCTTGCCGTTGCTATTGTGATGGCAGCTGGTATTGGTCTAGCGGGCGTTTTGTCTGGTTTTGTTCCCAACTCATCAAGCTTCAACAGCTTTATGTTTGGCTCTATTCTCACGGTAAGTGAGCAAGAAGTTCAGATGATTGTGGTCATCAGTGTGCTTGCAGTCGCATTCTGCTTCTTCCTTAGAAAAGAACTCTTTTTGATGTCTTTTGATGAGCGTCATGCCCGTTGTGTTGGCGTGCCCGTAAGTCTTATTAACTTTGGCTTTGTTATCGCAGTAGCTTTGGTGGTTGCTGTAGCAGCAAGAACAGTTGGCTCACTTATTGTTTCATCCATGATGGTAGTTCCTGTTGCCTGTGCTTTGCAGATTTCCCGCAGCTGGAAGCAATGTTGTTTGTATGCAAGTACCGTGGGCATGCTAACCTCACTTGGTGGACTGGTTGTTTCCTATGAGCTTGGCCTTAAACCTGGAGGAACCATCGTTCTTCTCGCGGTTGTTACGCTTTTGTTTATCTTTCTGGTAAAAAGGGTTGTGCTGCTGCTCAAAACTCGCACAGTGTGATACTCTGAACAAAGTGCGTTGACGGAGAGGTTTGCCGGAGCACGTTGTGAACAGAGAGGGTGTTCGTGGTTGAGAAACACCTGCACAGCGCTGGTAGAGTTCACTCCCGAGCTACAACTTGAACGGCAGTTTCTGCTCAGTAGGGAAGTCGTCCGCCTAACGAAACTAGGCTTTTAAGTGGATTGCTCAGAGAGAAAACTGTGCAATCAACCGAGGTGGTACCGCGGAAATTTTCCGTCCTTGGGCATATGCTCAGGGACGGTTTTCTATTGAAAGGGTAATTACATGGGAATGTCTGAGGAACTCTCGGCAATTCGCGAGCAAGTACTTGAAGGAATTGCTAAGGCAACAAACCTTGAAGCACTTGAGAAGGTGCGCGTTGCATCAATGGGAAAGAAGGGCTCTCTTACCGCAATTATGCGTATGATGGGTCAGGTTCCCGCAGATCAGCGCCCTCAAATGGGTCAGCTTGCAAATACCGTTCGTGCTAACGTTGAGACCGCTATTCGCGAGCGTCAGCTTGCCTTAAAGCGAGAAGCCCTTGAGGCTCAGCTTAATGCTGAGGCAACTGATATTACCCTTCCAGGTCG
>JABZGZ010000020.1 GCA_015259105.1 Atopobium sp.
ATACGAGTACCGCAAGAACGGCAACAAGCTGGTCGAGGACTAAGCTTTACGCTAACACGCTCTAAGCAATGCCGAGAATTCACCTCATGACCAGGTATATGCTTAGACAATCGAAGTAAAATATGGACTCGGCGATTATGTCGGGTCCATATTTGTTTCAGAGGGAGCTTTGATGATTTACACACTTACCACTAACCCCGCTATCGACATGAACGTCAACTCGGGAGTTCCTTCATATACGCACGTCAACCGCACAACCGACGCCGTTTACACACCAAACGGCAAGGGTCTTAACGTCTCGTTCACGCTTGCTCACTACGGCGTTGAGTCCACTATCCTGGGCTTTTTTGGTGGCTTCTCTGGCAACTACATTGTTGAAGAGGCATCCAAGGTTTGCCCGGTCAAGCCCGTGTGGATTGATGGCATCACCCGCGTAAACATCTTTGTTACTACTCCAGAAGGCGAGCTCAAGTTCCCTAATGCGGGCGCTTCCGTTATTCGCTCCAAGCAGGACGAGATGCTTGAGCTGCTGCGCAATGCTCCCGACCTGGACGTGCTGGTGGTTTCTGGTTCGCTTTCCCCTGAGATGGATCCAACTTTCTACGACGAGCTCTTTGACCTTTGTCATGAGCGCGGCGCTGAACTTGTCCTGGACATCTCTCATAAACATCTCGAAGAACTTGTCGAGAAAAAACCACTGCTCATTAAGCCAAACGACGAAGAAGTGGCAGAGATTTTTGGTGTCGACGTCCATAACGAGGCTGACGTTCTTCTCGCCCTCCACAAGATTCACGAACGCGGTGCAAAGAACATCCTACTCACGCTTGGTGGCGACGGCGCATACTTCTTCAACGGCGAGCACGTCTGGCACGCAAACGCTGCGCAGGTAGAGGTGCTTTCGACGGCCTGCGCGGGCGATTCTACGCTTGCGAGCTTCATGTCTATTTGGCTTGACGACCCGTCGGCTGTCGAGAAGGCCCTGACGCGCGCGATGGCTACCGGCGGAAACGTTGCGATGAGCGCCGGCCTGGGCGACTTTGCCCTGGTCGAGAAGATCGCGGAGTCCATCCACGTTGAGCTGGTGGAGTAGGAGCGGACGTGTTGCGCGTGGAGGTGTGCGGATGCGCGGAGGCGCACGGCGGCGCCGGAGGTGCGCGGAGAGGTGTATGGAGGCTCGCGGAGGCGCATGGAGGCGCGTAGAGGTGGCGAGCTCACGGGTTTCTCGGCGTACGGCGTGCGCAAGTCTCCATATCTGCAAAATAAGTCTTTTCTCGCTTCTTGATTTCGTGTAACGTATAAGGGCTAATGTGATAATTAGGTTTTCAAACCTCTAAAGAAGGAGAGTGCAATGTCCGGACACTCTAAGTGGGCCACAACCAAGCACAAGAAAGCAGCTATCGACGCTAAGCGCTCCTCGCTGTTCTCTAAGCTTTCCCGCAACATCACTGTTGCAGCAAAGATGGGTGGCGACCCAAATCCGGACAACAACGCTAGCTTGTCTGCCGCTGTTGCCCGTGCACGCATGGTTTCCATGCCTAACGCAAAGATTCAGGCCGCTATCGATAAGGCATTTGGCGCTGGTGCTGATGCTGCCATTTACGAGGAGATCGTTTACGAGGGATACGGTCCTGCAGGTGTTGCAGTTTACGTTGACTGCCTGACCGACAACAAGAACCGTACCGCAGCAGACGTTCGTTCCGCATTTACCCACTCCGGCGGCAACCTTGGTACTGCTGGTTCCGTTGCGTTCCAGTTTGAGCGCAAGGGTTCCATCGCAGTTGACAAGGTCATTGTCTCCGAGGAGAAGAAGGTTGCTGACCGCGAGAACGCTGTCGACGAGGACGAGTTCATGATGGCAGTAGCTGAGGCTGGCGGAAACGATTACGAGGACGCTGGCGATCAGTGGATTGTTTGGACTGCATACGACAAGATGCAGGACGTCCAGAAGGGTCTCGAGGCCCAAGGCATTGAGGTCAAGGGTTCCGAGCTCACGATGGTTCCAACCACCCCAACTGACGTCTCCGTTTCTGATGCAAAGAAGGTTCAGCGTCTTATCGATAAGCTCGACGAGCTCGATGATGTTCAGAACGTCTACAGCACCATGAACATCACCGACGAGATTGCTGCTGCTCTCGAGGAGGAGTAAGCTCTCTGGTCCGCGACGCGCGCGCCACGAGCTCGAAGAGCGCGCCACGAGTGCGAAGAGCGCGACGCCCGGTGCGCGACATGCGACGTCCGGTGCACGACAAAACTGCACTTCAAAGCCCCGCCAACTGGCGGGGCTTTTCGTTTGGGTGACGATAAAGCTGTCAGAACACACCTGTGTCGGATAATCTGCACGTTTTTAGAAGCCCGACCACAGCAAAGTCAGATAATCTGTATATACAGAGCCAAAAACATAACTTACAGCCCTAAAAAACACAGCAAATGACGATAATCTGCGCAAAATGAGATTTTTGAGGGGTGATTTTGCAGAATAAGTGACTTTGCTGTGTTTTCAAAAAGGCCAAAAATAGGCCTCTAAAAAATTTATGCATACAGATGAATTCATCCTCATGAATATCCATGAGGATGAATATTTTTGGATCATGGTAGTTAAAACTTTGATATGCGATTTGCGAGACGAGAGAACTGACAGCTCCGACAGCCCTAACAGCCGAAAACTAACTACCGCCGCGGCAATCCTACAGGCTTACGCGTACAACCTTGCGAACACCGGCGGCTTCGAGGGCTGCTACCTGCGAAATCGACGCGGATTCGTCCGTCATAAGCACGTCAATATCGGATGGGGATCCGTACTGGAAGCTGGAGTTAACTCCCAGCTTGCTCGAGTCGGCTAGGACAATATGCTGTTCAGAGTGCTTAAGCATCAGCGAGTTCACGCGCATCTCGTTTGAAACCAGCGTAGTAAGGCCGCGCTCAGCAGAAATACCCGAGCACCCCAGGATACACTTCGCGGCGCGAATCTGGTTGATAGAGGCAAGCGCAAAATCGCCGGTCATAGACTTCTTAGCTGGGCGAACTTCTCCGCCCGTAACCAAAACGGTCATCGATGGGGGATAGTCAGCCGCCAGCACGCTACCATTATTGGTAACCACAGTGATGTTCTCGGCGGTGATGAATTCCAGGACTTTAATAGCGGTTGAGCTGGTGTTAATGAAGACCGTATCGCCGTCTTTGATGAGTTTAGCTGCGGCTTGAGCAAGTTTGAACTTCGCGGTGACCTGGTTAGAGCTGAGTCCCGTAGAGAGTGGGTCAAGCAGCGTAGCCATGCCATAGCTTCGAGAAATCAGGCCCTGAGCTTCAAGTTCATCGAGGTCACGACGAATGGTAAGCGAAGAAACTTCAAATCTATCAGCAAGATCGCTGACGGAAACCTGGCGGTATTGTTCAAGAAGACTCATGATCGAGCTTCTACGCGATGCTACAAATGAACGACTTGTGGCCATGAATCCCCCAATAGAACTCAAACTGCTGATAAACCTACAAAAATAGTTGCAAACTTTTCAAACAACACGCCTGGCGAGAAACCCAACTACTTGCAAATAGTACGCGAGAAGTACGTGCAAAAAAACAGTTTGCTGTGACGTTACGACGCTATTTCCACAGTTAAAAGCCTTATATTTCTGAACACTATATAAGACATTTAACTAACTCGATTCCGTGAAAAACATCGTACAAATTGACAGCACCTTTTGAATGGTTCTTGAACAATTGTGTAGATGCTTTTCAGTAGATCCGATTGTATCTTACCCTATTCTATGAACGTTTTGAATACTTAAACGGATATTATTTAACGGTCAACGGTTTTTATGACGTAAATCTCTAAAGTGAGCATAGATAAGTATTGCTAAACTCCTAACTTTGGCTATACTAACATTATCGATTCGATTGGTAAAACGTTCTAAACGTTCAACAAATAGAGAAATTTGTTATACGGCAAGTCAAATGTCATATAAATTATTTATCTAATTATTGAAGCGTTCAGAAGATTCAAGTTTTTGTCATTAAGCGATGTGTTCTTGTGTGGTCTTGCTATAGTCCAACACAAGGAAAGATTCACAGTAGCTACTGGAGAGGAGTGAATCGCATGTTACTTCGCGATATTTACGAGCAGAACCATTATGCATTCGTAAAGACCCCTATGACATGGGAAGAGTCTATTAGAGAGTGCTGCAAACCACTGGAGGCTGATGGAACTGTCAATTCAGAGTATGCAGACGACATTATTGAGTGCGTAAAGAAGTTTGGTCCCTACATTGTCATCGTTCCAAACGTCGCAATGCCACACTCCACTGCTCGCATTGGCTCTAATGGAAAGACTGCTATTGGCTTTATGCACTCTGATGTTCCTGTCAATTTTGAGGATGGCGACGATGAGAAGCAGGTTAAGACCTTCTTTACTCTGAGCGCAACCGATCAGGAAGCACACCTTAAGAATATGCAGATGCTCGTTCAGGTTCTTATGAACGAGGAGGTTCTTGAGCGCCTTAAGAACATTCAGTCTCCAGAAGAGCTTTTGGAGATCGACGAGCTTATCTCCGAGTAAGCACGTCTTCTCGCGCGTTGTCCGCGCTCGTTTGCGTCGTAGGCTCCCGTTT
Source organism: Atopobium sp. (assembly GCA_015259105.1). Classification (GTDB taxonomy): domain Bacteria; phylum Actinomycetota; class Coriobacteriia; order Coriobacteriales; family Atopobiaceae; genus Lancefieldella. The sequence continues at coordinate 4,602 of JABZGZ010000020.1, forward strand.
GCGCCTGTGCGCGCTTTTGTGCCCGTTTGGGCACGTAATTGAGGATTTCCTTTTGTAGTGTGGGCTGCAGAAGGTACGTATGTAGGACCCTTTGAAAGGGGTATCAATGGATATTGTTCTTGGTATTTGGAAATGGTTTGCGAGCAACTTCTTGACTCAGCCAGCCTATTTCATCGGTTTGATTGTTGCTATCGGCTACATTCTTCTTAAGAAGAAGTGGTACGACGTACTCGCTGGCTTCCTTAAGGCAGTCATTGGTTATCAGATTCTCCTGGTTGGTTCCGGCGGCCTGGTAACTGCATTCCGTCCAGTTCTTGTTGGACTTCAGGCTCGCTTCAACCTTTCTGCAATGGTCATTGACCCATACTTTGGCCAGAACGCAGTACAGGCAGGCATGGAGGCATCTAACGCTCCTGAGTTTATCGCAGGTCGTTCCTTCTCCTCCGTTATGCTTCTTCTGCTCTTCGCTTTCATTCTGAACATTGTTCTGGTTGCTTTTAAGAAGCAGACTAAGCTTCGCGCAATCTTTACTACTGGTCACGTCCAGGTTCAGCAGGCAGCAACTGCATTTTGGCTTATCCTCTTCTGCTTCCCACAGCTTAACGACGTTACCATCCTTGCAGTTATGACTGTTCTTCTCGGCCTTTACTGGGCAGTTGGCTCCAACCTTTGTATTGGACCTACCCAGGACCTCACTGATGGCGCTGGTCTTACCATTGCTCACCAGCAGATGTTTGGTGTTTACTGCGCATCCAAGGCTTCTGAGTGGCTCGCCAAGCACTCCAAGAAGGAGTCCAAGCGTATTGAGGACATCGAGCTTCCAGGCTTCCTTAAGATCTTCAACGAGAACCTCGTTGCAACTGCAATTCTCATGACAGCATTCTTTGGTGTCATCCTTGCTGTTCTTGGTCAGGACTTCCTGCTTGAGAACAAGTTCATGAAGCCAGGTCAGGATTTCTTCTTCTACATCATGACCACTTCCTTCCAGTTTGCTGTTTACCTCTCCATCCTGCAGCTTGGTGTTCGTACCTTCGTTACCGAGCTCACCAACTCCTTCCAGGGTATTTCTAACAAGCTCCTCAAGGGTTCCGTCCCAGGCGTTGACTGCGCAGTTACCTACGGCTTTGGTTCTCCAAACGCAGTTACCCTCGGCTTCCTCATGGGTGCTGCTGGCCAGTTCCTGGCAATCGCAGCTCTGCTGCTTCTGAAGTCTCCAGTTGTTGTTATCGCAGGCTTTGTTCCACTGTTCTTCGATAACGCTACCATCGGCGTTTACGCAAACAACAAGGGTGGCCTCCGCGCAGTTCTTATCATGCCTTTCATCTCTGGTCTTCTCCAGGTCTTCGGTTCAGCTCTTATCGCTGGCTGGGTTGGCATGGCTGCATACGGTGGATACCTTGGCATGTGGGACTGGGCAGTTGTCTGGCCAATCATGACCGGCATCATGAAGTTTCTGTCCTACGCAGGCCTTGCAATTGTTGTTATCGCTCTTATTGCAATCCCACAGCTCCAGTACCGTGCAAACAAAGACACGTACTTCATGGAGGTTGAGGATTACCAGAAGTGCAAGGAAATCCGTGCACAGAAGGCCGCCGCAGCTAGTGCGGAAAGCAAGTAGCCCTCTTTCTTCCTACCCTGAGCAGACCCCCATCTGCTCAGGGTTATTAGTAATACTCGGCACATTGTTTGATGCAGTATTTGCTTTAAATGCGAGCATCGTAGCGCCCAAATGGGTACATACACAATGTGTCCGTAAGTAGTTTGTTTGATTGAAGGAGTCAACATGAACGCAAAGATTTTGGTCGCATGTGCTAACGGCGCAGGTACCTCCCTGATGATGAAGATGACCGCTGAGCGCGTCACTCAGAAGCTCAACATGGGCGTCGATAAGATTCACCACTGCGCACTGTCCGAGGGCGTAAGCTCTGCTCGTCAGTACGACATTGTTTTTGCACCACTTAACTTCCTGAACATGTACGACGATGCTGCTAAGGCTGGCGTCACCGTCATTGGTCTGCGTAACGTTCTTTCTGACGCAGAGATGGAAGAGAAGCTCAAGGAAACCGGCGCTGCAGAGAAGTTTTCCGCATAGTTTAGGTTTCTAAAGAATCGAGCACTTTAATGACTTTTGAAAAGAAAATTCTTGCCGAGATGCCTAAGTGCTATGCACTTGGCATGTTTGAGGGAGAAGACACACCAAGCTTTTTAGCTGCTGTCGAGAAGGACGGTCCAATCCGTCGTTTTACGCTTGATGGTGAGCCTCTGGAGACTGTTGCTCCAGGCCCTGGCGGCGTCATGACCATTACTCAGGTCCCTGGCAGGAAAGATCAGTTCCTTGCAACCCGCAAGTTCTTCTCGCCAAACTTTGGTGGAGACGATGCGGCAATCGCATCCTATACCAAGCAGGCAGATGGTTCGTGGTCTGAGCAGATTCTCTGCGACCTCCCGTATGTTCACCGTTTTGGCATCCTAAAGGCTGCTGACGGTCAGCTTTGGGTTCTTGCTTGCTCTATCAAGGGTGGAGCTGAGACAGGCGTCAAGGATGATTGGCGCACTCCAGGTGCTGTTTGGGCTGCTCCTCTGAGCGATAACCTTGAGCAGTACACAGCAGACAACCAGCTTAAGCTGACTTGTGTTGCTAACTATCAAGTTCAGAATCACGGTTTCTGGACTGCACCTGATAAATCGTATGCTTTGATCTCAACCGCAGCAGGCGTGTTTAGATATGTGCCACCAACCACCCCTGAGGGTACTTGGGATGTCACCTGCCTTCTGGTCCAGCCAACAAGCGATATTGTGGCAACAGACTTTGACGGCGACGGCAAGCTGGAGATCCTTACGTTCTCCAAGTTCCACGGTGACACGCTGGCAATTTGGCACGAAGGCCAGACTCGCGATCGCTACGAGCAGGTTTGGTGCGACCCACAGAAGCGCAGCTTCCTTCACGCGCTTTGGGCAGCAGACCTTAATGGCGAGAAGTGCGCAGTCATTGGCAACCGCAAAGATGGTCGCGATTTGTTGCTTGTTAGATACGTTGACGGTGAGTACACCGTAGACGTTATCGACCACGACCTCGGACCAGCAAACTGCATGGTGTATAGGTATGACGGCAGCGATTACATTGTTGCTGCATATCGTGAGACAGACCAGCTGGCTCTCTACAAAGTAGTGGAGTAGGGCTGCGTTTTGTAGTGAGCGCTCAGGATGAGCTTCTGAGCATGCAAGCAAAGTCCTGAGCGCCGCTCAATTATCTGCGCATACATCAAAGTACTAGTCCTCTGTTTTATAGAAAGGAGCGCGTAATGGCAGATTTGAAAGACGTCACACGCGACAGTTGGATTATGAGCACCTTCCCTGAGTGGGGAACTTGGCTCAACGAAGAGATTGACAATGCCGTAGTAGAGCCAGGCCAGGTTGAGATGTGGTGGCTCGGCTGCGTTGGTATTTGGTTTAAGACTCCTGGTGGAGCAAACGTTGCTGTTGACTTCTGGGCAGGTAACGGTAAGCGCACCCACGGTGATGGCCTCATGAAGCCTGGTCACCAGATGGCAAACATGGCTGGCGTTCGTAAGATGCAGCCAAACCTGCGTAACGTTCCTTTTGTTATTGATCCATTTGCTATCAAGAACCTTGACGCTGTTGTGGTAACTCACATTCACCAGGATCACATGTCCAAGGAGCTTGCAGCTCACGTTGTTAACAACAACATGACCACTACTGACGAGAATGGCAAAGAGATTCCTGTTCCCTTTATTGGTCCTAAGGATGCAGTTGACATTTGGGTTGGCTGGGGCGTTCCACGCGAGCAGTGCATTGTTGTTAAGCCTGGCGACCGCATCAAGGTTAAGGACATGGAGATCGTTGCATACGATTCCTTTGACCGCACCATCATCGTTACCACTACTGATACTTCTGAGAATCGTCCTGACCTCTGGGGTAAGTGCCCAATGGACATGGATGAGAAGGCAGTTAACTACCTCTTTGTCACCCCTGGTGGAAACATCTATCACTCCGGTGACTCTCACTACTCCATTTACTTTGCTAAGCACGGCAAAGACATCGCTCAGGAGTTTGGCGGCGTAGATGTCTGCTTTGGCGCTTTTGGCTGCAACCCAATTGGTATCCAGGACAAGATGGAAGCAACCGATATGCTCCGCATGGCTGAGGCTCTTCAGTCCAAGGTTGTTATCCCAATTCACCACGATGTTTGGACCAACTTCCAGGCAGACGTCCAGGAGATCAAGGTTCTTTGGGACATGCGTAAGGATCGCCTTGACTACAAGTTCCACCCATTCTTCTGGGAGGTCGGCGGCCACTACACCTATCCACAGGATAAGGATCGCTTTGCTTACCATCACGACCGTGGCTTCCATGATTGCTTCGATCACGAGCCAAACGTTCCATTCCGTAGCGTTCTCTAAGGAGCAGTCTCTATGATGCTTAAAGAGCTTCGTGATGAAGTGTATGAAGCAAACATGGACCTGCCAAAGCATGGCCTGGTAGTCTTTACCTGGGGTAATGCTTCTGGACTTGACCGTGAGCGCGGCCTGTTTGTTATCAAGCCATCGGGCGTCTCCTATGAGGAGCTGAGCCCAGAGAATCTGGTCATCTGCGACCTAGACGGCAACGTTGTTGAGGGTGAGATGAACCCATCTTCCGATACTCCAACTCATGCATGCTTGTATCGTGCATGGGGCGATAAGATCGGTGGAATTGTTCACACTCACTCAACCCACGCTGTTTCTTGGGCACAGGCAGGACGCTCTATTCCTTGCTATGGAACCACACACGCAGACTATTTCTACGGAGATATTCCTTGCGTGCGCAGCCTTACCAAGGACGAGGTAGAAAGTGCCTATGAACTTGAGACCGGAAACGTTATTGTTGAGGGCTTTGCTAACTTGGACCCCATTGCGGTTCCAGGAACGCTCCTTCACAACCATGGTCCTTTCTCTTGGGGTAAAGACGCAATGGCTGCTGTGTATCATGCAGTAGTTATTGAGGAGGTTGCTAAGATGGCAACACTCACCGAGCTCAATAACCCTAAGGTTCAGGAGGCACCTCAGTACCTTCAGGACAAGCACTACATGCGCAAGCATGGTCCAAATGCCTACTATGGACAGGGTAATCACTAAGCCTGTTCAGTGAGTAGAATCTGTTTCAGTCAGGCGGTCTTTTTTAAGGCCGCCTGTTTTTAAAAGGAGAAGATATGTCCAAGTATCAGCTAGGACTTTACGAGAAGGCCACTCCAACTGATCTTTCTTGGGAAGAGCGCCTCAGCGTAGCAGGAGAGTCTGGCTTTGATTATGTTGAGATCTCCGTTGATGAGTCTGACGCTCGTCTTTCTCGCCTTGAGTGGACTGGTGAGGAGCGTGCAGCAGTTCGTCAGGCAATGGTAAACTCTGGCGTTCGCCTGGGCTCTATGTGCCTTTCTGGTCACCGTAAGTATCCTTTTGGTTCTCGCGATCAGGCTACTCGTGAGCGTGGCCTTGAGATTATGCAGAAGGCGCTTGACCTTGCAGGCGACCTGGGACTTCATACTATCCAGCTTGCTGGCTATGACGTGTACTATGAGGACGGCGCAGAGGATACGCGTAAGTACTTTGAGGAGAATTTGGCAAAGGCTGTAGAAATGGCTGCTCAGGCAGGCATTGTTATGGGCTTTGAGACTATGGAGACTCCTTTTATGGATACGGTCGAGAAGGCCATGCACTATGTAAGCCTTATTAACAGCCCGTATCTTGGTGTGTATCCCGACGCTGGTAACCTCACTAATGCATCGTTTATTTACGGCAATACTGTTGCTGACGACATTGCTCTTGGTGCAGGTCACATCTTTGCAGCTCACCTTAAAGAGACTGTTGCTGGCGCTTATCGCGAGATTCCATTCTCTACAGGCACTACTGACTACGAGGGCGCTCTGTCGCAGCTTGTTCCTCAGGGTGTCAGACGCTTTGTTGCAGAGATGTGGTACACCGGCAACGAGAACTGGAAGGAAGGTCTTGTCTTTGCTTCCACCTACGTTCGCAGCAAAATTGATAAGGCGTTTGAGGGGTAAACGGCCTTTTTGCACTTGTTTTGGGTTTCTCGCCACAGACGGTACATAAGAATCTGTACAATGTGGATGAGCTCTTTCTTAGTACGACGTACGTTTCCAAACTCGTTTAGGTTTGTACAGGAAAGGATTTACCATGAAGTTCTTTATTGACACGGCAGATATCGATGAGATTTCTGAGGCCCTCAGCTGGGGCTGCTTGGCAGGTGTTACTACCAACCCATCACTGTATGCCAAGATTGGCGGTAAGCTAGCCGACTTTGAGTCTCATATGGTCAAGATTGCTCAGCTTTGCGAGGGACTTCCTGTTTCTGCTGAGTCAACGGCAACAACAACTGAGGGCATGATTGAGGAAGGCCGTCACCTGGCTTCTCTTGCTCCAAACATTGTTGTTAAGCTTCCTATCTGTGCAGAGAGCCTTGCTGCTACTCATCAGCTTGCTTCTGAGGGAATCCGCGTCAACATGACGTTGATTTTCTCGGCACCTCAAGCTCTTCTTGCTGCAAACGCTGGCGCTCGTTATATCTCGCCTTTTGTTGGTCGTTTTGATGACATTGGTGAGGACGGTATTGAGCAGCTAGGAACCGTAGTTTCTTGCATCGAGAACTATGCATGGGATAAAAACGTTGATCACACCGTAGAGATTATTACGGCTTCTGTCCGTACGCCTAACCATGTAACACAGGCAGCTCTGCTTGGTGCTGATATTGCAACCGTTCCATTTGGAGCTTTGAAGAAGTGCCTGAAGCACCCTCTGACCGATGCTGGCCTCAAGTCTTTTGAGGCAGATTGGGAAAAGGTTAAGGCTCAGCAATAATAGTGATTGAAGTACGCCCAGCCTCGGTTGGGCGTACTTGTTTTGAGAGGATGAGAATGGGAACATCTGCATTACCCGAGCGCAACCTCACCGACGATGAGCTCAAGCTTGCAGCTAATACGCTGAGGCGCGATGTCATTGACATGCTCGAGAAAAGCAAGTCAGGTCATCCCGGCGGCTCTCTCAGTGCGGCAGATATTGTGGCTACACTGTTCTTCTCGGGAGTTATGAAGTACAACCACAACAACCCAGAGGACCACACCGAGGATAGATTCTTCCTGTCCAAGGGTCACGTGGCTCCTGTGCTATATGCTACGTACCACCTGCTTGATTGGCTTCATGACGAGGATATGGTTACCCTCCGTCAGCTTGGCAGTCGTCTGCAGGGTCATCCAGACTGCCACGCATGTCCTGGTATTGAGGTTTGCTCCGGCTCTCTTGGTCAGGGTCTCTCGGTAGCTGCAGGATGCGCTCTGGGACTTTCTATGGACGCTCTGGCAAGCGGCGAGCGCGCCAAGAAGGTATTTGTCCTTCTGGGCGACGGCGAGCTGCAGGAGGGCTCTAACTGGGAAGCATGCATGTTTGCTGCTCACCAGAAGCTGGATAACCTTATTGCCATTGTGGACCTCAACAACCTGCAGATTGACGGCCACGTAACTGACGTGTGCTCTCTTGGCGATATTGACGAGAAGTTCCGTTCCTTTGGCTGGAACGTACTGCGCGTTAACGGCCACGAGGTCACTGAGGTGCGCCAGGCTCTTCTCGCCGCACGAGATGGTCGCGAAGCAGGAAACACTGCTCCTACCGTAGTCATTTGCCAGACCGTCAAGGGCAAGGGCGTCTCGTTTATGGAGGACAAGGCTTCCTGGCACGGAAACGCTCCTTCGGCCGAGCAGGCTGACCTTGCGCGAGAAGAACTTGATGCAGCAAGAGAGCTTCTTTTGATTGATCTTCAAGGTGAAGGTAAGGAGGTTGCCAATGTCTAGAGCAACTCGTGAGGCATATGGTCAGACTCTTGTTGAGCTGGTAAACGAGGGTCACGACATCGTTGCTGTTGACGCAGACCTTGCCGGCTCCACTAAACTTGCCGACCTCCAGAAGGCCTTCCCACAGCGCATGGTTGACGTGGGTATTGCTGAGCAGAACATGGTAGGCGTTGCATCTGGACTGGCACTTACGGGACGTACCGTGTTTACAGGCTCGTTTGCTGTGTTTGCTACCGGCCGTGCTTACGACCAGATCAGAAACACCGTCTGCGACTCCGGCCTCAACGTGAAGATTTGCCCTACTCACGCAGGCATTACAGTTGGAGAGGACGGCGCCACTCACCAGTCCCTTGAGGACATTGGTATGATGCGCGCCCTCCCTCAGATGCGCGTGCTTGTTCCTGCAGATTACAACGCTACCAAGGCGGCACTCAGGCTTGCTGCCGAGGCCGATGGTCCCTTCTACGTGCGCATGGGTCGTCACAAGGTTGCCGATATCTACGACGAGTCCTTCAAGGGTGGACTGCCTTTTGCAAACGTTCTGCGCGAGGGCGCTGACGTTACCATTGCTGCCTGCGGTGTTGAGGTTGCTCAGGCACTTGCAGCTGCAGACTTGCTTGCAGAGGAGAAGATTTCTGCTGAGGTTATTGATGTGTTCTCCATTAAGCCATTGGACGAGGAAGTCATTTTGGCATCTGCCGAGAAGACCCGTCATGTAGTAACCGTTGAGGAGCACAACGTGGCAACAGGCCTTGGAGCTGCAGTTGCCGAGCTTCTGGCCGAGCAGCTGCCCACGCCAATGCGCTTTGCTGGCATGCGTACCTTTGGTACGTCCGCTCCTGGCGACGTGCTGCTCTCGCACTTTGGCCTGGACGCCGAGGGTATTGCCGCTCGCGTCAGGGAGTTCCTGCTTTCGTAGACGCGTGCGAGAGCTGCAACAGCAACGCCGCAGGTCAGCGCCGTATGCGGGCGCAGGTTGCGAGCGATTTCTACCCGGTATCTATTTCGTGTGGATACCGGGTTTCTTGTGCGAAAGCGCTGCTAGTTGACGGGTTTCTCGCCAGATGGGATATATGAGTCCGGAGTGAGCCTGCTGTGAGCCTGATTTTCTCGCCATGTCTGAACGATTTGCCTGAAAAGTGCACCATGTCTGAGCTATTTGCCGGTTTTTCTCGCCATGTCTGAGTAAATTTACTCAGACATGATGCAGCTTTCAGGCTCAAAAATTCAGGGCAACGTAGTCTATCTTTTACGCGCCTGATTTCTGCAAAGAATCTGTAACTTTTGCCTAAATACGTAAAAGAAACTGTGGATTTGCCTGATTTCTTCAAAGAATCTGTGCCTCAAATACAGATTCTTTGCACTTTTCAGGCTCGCAGAGCGTAATGTGCTTGAAGCTGTTGTCGCGCCGGCAAAGCACGTTTGGCGAGAAACCCTTGCAACTCGCAAGGTAAACATGGACATAAAAAGAACCCGGATATTGCGCAAAAGTATCCGGGCTCTCATGTGTCTGCACGGAGGAGCGAGCCGTGTAAAACAAGGTAAATTATCCTGTTAAATATGCGCTTAATTTACTTAGGCACAATAGAACAATGAAAAAAAAGAAAAATGACTACGTTAATTTTCTGCGAGTGGTATCAAAAAAGCTGTCAATGGTATCTAAATTTGAATTTTTTAGGCAAAGATGAAATATTTTAATCAGGTTTTACGTGGTCAAATGTCTACTCGGTAGTAAAAGTTTTTATGAAGTGGTAGTAACGTACCCAAATTAAGGCTCAGTTTTTGTGACAATTGTCCCCGCATTATGCTGGGAAAACATGAGCAGTCGCGCATGCAACGCAAACAGAATGCGCTCACGCTTGCACACGCAATACTACCGTTTACGGCACTGCCTACTTTACAGATGAAATTTTTATGGCAACGTGAAACAATATAGTCAAACGTTTTAGTCAACTGAACGGTCGGAGGTGATTGCGTGAGAGGTGTTCGTCTACGTCTGGAAGAGTATCGCAAGAATGCTAGTTCGGCTGAACGCGATATTGTCGACTATATTCTGTCGGATCCAGAGGCGGCAGTTGGTCAATCAATCCATAAACTAGCAGCTCAAACGTATACATCTGCATCAACGGTTGTCAGGCTTTGCAAGAAGCTTGGCTGCGGTGGCTATAAAGAGTTCCAACAGGCGCTCATTTACGAGCTGGCAGTAAGCAACAAAAGCAACGATATTGCTGTTGGTGGCGTTATCGCAGGTGACACCACTGATGTGATCATCGAAAAAGTTACGGCAAAGAACATTTCTTCGCTGGAGCTTACCAGGCAATTGCTTGACGCTCAGGTTGTTGACTCAGTTGTTTCACTCATGATGCAAGCTCATTCCATCTGCCTCTTTGGCATGGGAGCTTCGCTTCTGGTTGCAAGAGATTTGCAGCTTAAGCTTATGCGCCTCAACATCAACTGCAACTTGAGCGACGATTACCACTCTCAGATGCTCTACGCCAAAAACATGGGGCGAGAAGATCTTGCTATTGTGGTCAGCTACTCAGGCCTTACGCGCGAAGCCATTGAGTGTGCGTGGATTGCAAAGGCAAACGGTGCCAAGGTGGTTGCCATTACCCGCGGTGGTATTGACTCGGAATTGATTCACCGCTCCGACTACGTTTTGGGCGTTGCAGAGACTGAGCACATTATGAGAAGTGGCGCCATGTCTTCAAGAATTGCCCAGCTCAACGTTGTAGATGCGCTCTTTGCAGCCTATGTAAATAGAAATTACGAGAAGAGCGTTAAGCGTTTCTCGACAAACTATATTGGCAAGTTGGATTCAGCTGAACGTGTCAACACGCTTTCTTCTGACCAAGATTTGCCTGGTACAGCCAACGACGTTATTGCGTAAAAATCACAACACAGAAGGTGAAAACGTGATTGATTTAACAAAACTTGTCACCGAAACAAGAAACCCCAACACCATGGACCTGGATCAGATGACCCCGCTTGAGCTGGTTAGCGTTATGAACCAAGAAGACCTCAACGTGGTTGCTGGCGTAAAAGAGGTTCTTCCGCAGGTAGCACAGGCAGTTGAGTGGGCAGTTTCCTCGCTTGAGGCTGGCGGCAGAATTGTCTACTTTGGCGCTGGAACCTCAGGCCGTCTGGGCGTTTTGGACGCGGTTGAGTGTCCGCCTACTTTTGGCGTTTCTCCTGACGTGGTTGTTGGTCTTATCGCCGGTGGCGAGAAGGCCTTTGTACGTGCAGTTGAAGGCGCGGAAGATTCTCTTGAGCTTTGCGAAGAAGAGTTCAAGAAGATTGGCCTGAACAAGAACGACATTGCTATTGGAATTGCAGCTAGTGGCCGTACTCCTTACGTTATTGGCGGCCTGCGCTACGCTCGTTCTTTGGGCTGCAAGACCGTTGCTATTGCCTGCAATAAGGGCTCCGAGGTGGGCAAAGAGGCAGAGCTTGCCATTGAGCCTTCCTGCGGTCCTGAGGTTCTTACAGGTTCCACACGCCTTAAGTCTGGTACCGCTCAGAAAATGATTCTGAACATGATTTCAACTGGCTCTATGGTTGGCGTGGGTAAGGCATATCAGAACCTTATGGTTGACGTGCAGCAGACTAACAAGAAGCTGGTAGTTCGTGCACAGAACATTACCATGGCAGCAACTGGTTGCACCCGCGAAGAGGCAGCTCAGGCGCTTGAGCAGGCTGACGGTAACGCAAAGCTTGCTATTGTTATGCTGCTGACTCAGATGCCTGTTGAAGAGGCAAAAGCTAAGCTCGAGGCAGCTCATGGTCATGTCAGAGGTGCACTGTAGTAACCGCAGTTGTAACAAATGACACACGCGTGAGCATTTTGTTTCAACTGCATCGGTCAGTGGTATTAGCATGACGCGTAAGCGTACGGTAAGTTTTGAAAAACGCTCAATTTACCTGCAGTAACGGGGCGTTCAAATTAGGTCAAAACATGAAACAATGAACCACAGGTATGGATTCTTGTACCGATAAGTTCATTTTTTATGTATTCTTGATAAGTATTTGTTGCAACATCGCAACGAGAGAAAGAAGGAAAGTATGGATTACACCAAGCTTTCAGAACAGATTCTTGCTGCCGTCGGTGGCAAAGAAAATGTTCAGAGCAACATGGTCTGCATGACCAGGCTCCGCATTAAGACCGCAGATCCTTCAAAGGTTGACTCCGAGGCCATCAAGGCTATCGACGGTGTCATGGGTCTGGTCGAGGATGCAGAGTACCTTGAGGTTGTTCTTGGTCCTGGCGTTGTCAACAAGGTTATTGTTGAGTTCTCCAAGCTTACCGGCGTTGCTGCTGGTGACGCATCTGAGGACGACGTTGTTTCCGCAGCTAAGGACAACAAGGCAGCTCAGAAGGCTAAGTACGAGAACAAGCCTGTTCAGCGCTTCCTCAAGAAGATTGCTAACATCTTTGTTCCACTGCTTCCTGGCATCATTTCTGCAGGTCTGATCAACGGTATCATCAACGTTATCAACTTCTCCACTGGTAAGGCTTATGCCAACGAGTGGTGGTTCGCAGCTATCTGGACCATGGGTTGGGCACTTTTCGCTTACCTGCCAGTTCTTGCTGGCGAGAACGCTGCTAAGGAGTTTGGCGGTTCTCGCGTTCTTGGTGCTATGGCTGGTGCACTCTCCATTGCTAACGCTGGTATGCCTCTTCTTGCTTCCAAGACTGTTGACGGCGTTGCAACTCGTCTGGTTCACCTTCCATTCAGCCTCCCAACTGTTGCATTCAAGGAGGGCGCATTTATCGTCGCTTCTTCTGACCTGTTCAACGCAGCAGCAGGCGGCATGATTGGTGCAATCATCTGCGCAATCTTCTTCGCATTCCTGGAGAAGAACCTGCACAAGGTTATGCCAAGCGTTCTTGACACCTTCCTGACTCCACTTTGCACCGTTATTCTCGGTGTTATTGGTTCTGTCCTGATTCTTCAGCCTGCAGGCGCATGGCTCACTCAGGCAATCTTCTTTGTCCTTCAGTTCTTCTATGACAAGCTTGGCGTCTTTGGTGCTTACCTGCTTGGTTCTACCTTCCTGCCACTGGTTTCCGTTGGTCTTCACCAGGCACTTACCCCAATCCACGTTATGCTTAACAACCCAGAGGGCCCAACTCAGGGCATCAACTACCTGCTTCCTCTGCTGATGATGGCAGGCGGCGGCCAGGTTGGTGCTGGTCTTGCAATCCTCTTCAAGACCAAGAACAAGCGCGTCAAGAAGTACCTGACCGAGTCCATCCCAGTTGGTATGCTCGGCATCGGCGAGCCTCTTATGTACGCAGTTACCCTGCCTCTTGGTAAGCCATTCATTACCGCATGCCTTGGCTCCGGTATTGGCTCCGTAGTTGCTTACCTCTTCCACCTTGGTACCGTTTCCCAGGGCGTCTCCGGCCTCTTTGGTCTGCTGATTGTCCAGCCTGGTAACCAGGTCTTCTACCTGCTTGCAATGCTTCTTGCTTACGCTGCAGGATTTGCACTTACTTGGTTCTTCGGCGTTGACGAGGATCGTATTAACGACGTCTTCGGCGAGTAAAAACCACACGTTTTAGAAACGTTTATCCCTCTTCTTAGGTATCCTAGGAAGAGGGATTTTTTCTCGTTCGGCGCCCGACTGGCCGTTCGTCGGTCTTCTCGCCCGGCGAGAAACCCGTCTTCTAGAAGCGTTTGCAATTTACTTGGAGGATTTATGCGCACCGGAATTTCACTGTATTTTGCCAGTGGATATGAGGCTAATGCTGAGGTTGTAGCAAAAGCGCAGGCAGCCGGATGCCACTATGCCTTTACTTCTCTCCAGATTCCCGAGGAAGAGGGGATTGATTATCGCACTGAGGCTCGTCGACTTTTAGAGCTGTGCAAAAAGGCTGAGATCAACCTCATTGCCGATGTTTCTCC
>JABZGZ010000021.1 GCA_015259105.1 Atopobium sp.
TCGTTCCACATAATGCCGCCCTCATCACCTGGATGATAGATGTCATCGCACTTGTAGCAGAACTCCGCAGTCTCGGAGAGTACCAAGAAACCGTGAGCAAAGCCGCGAGGGACAAAGAACTGTCTGCGATTCTCCGCGGACAAAACAACGCCTTCCCACTGACCCCAGGTTGGACTTCCCTCTCGCAGGTCAACCGCAACGTCAAAGACAGTGCCGGAGATTACGCGCACAAGCTTTGCCTGTGGATGCTCAATCTGGAAGTGAAGGCCACGGAGCACACCCTGAACGGAAGAGGACTGGTTATCCTGTACAAACGATGCGTCAATGCCGCCAGCAACAAAGTTTTCCTCACGGTAGGTCTCCATAAAGCCACCACGAGCATCACCGAACAGCTTTACGTCCACAACCTTTACACCTTCAATCGAGGTGTCATAAAACGTAAAATTGCCCGATTGAGTAGGGTTTTTAAGCTCTTTTGGAAACTCCATAGCGTTCACCTTTCAATTTCTTTAGGTAATCTACTATATACGAGTCAAGTTTAATTCGGCTTTTGAGCTATGATATTCATGCAGTTAACGTGTAATTTGCAATTCAAAGGATGCTCGTGAGAATTCTTGCAGTCGTTCCCGCTTACAACGAAGAAGCCTGCATTGCTTCAACTATTACAGAGTTGTGCCAGGTAGCCCCTCAGATTGATTACGTCATAATCAACGACGGCTCCGCTGATCGCACTCTGGATATCTGTAAAGAGCGTGGATTTAACTACCTCAATCTTCCTGTTAATGGCGGCCTTTCTGCAGGCTTTAGGGCTGGTATGCGCTACGCCAAAGAGCATGGTTATGACGCTGTGGTGCAGTTTGACTCGGATGGTCAGCACAGGCCTGAGTACATTGCTCCTATGGCTCAAGCAATGGTAAACGAGGGAGCAAATATCGTCATTGCTTCTCGCTTTGTCACCAAGGCTCGCGGAAATTCTCCCCGAGAGATTGGCTCCAAGCTGATTTCTTGGCTTATCAAAACAAGCACGGGTCAGACCATCACTGACCCTACGTCAGGCATGCGTATGTACGACCGCGGCCTTATTGAGACGTATGCGCGCTCCTTTGACTTCTCCCCCGAACCAGACACTATCTCGTTGCTGATGCGCCGCGGCGCAAAGGTTGTCGAGATTGAAACTGAAATGCGTGAGCGTCAGGGCGGCGAGTCCTACTTGAGCTTCTATAACTCAATTATGTACATGGCTCGCACGTGCCTCTCGCTTTTGCTCTTCCAGTGGTTTAGATAAGGTGACACCATGACTTTAGTTCTAAGAATTCTGCTGCTTATTGGCGCCCTTTTTGCCATGGGCATTGTCATCAATAGCGTCCGCAAATCAAAGATTCGCATTTCCGACTCAGTCTATTGGGTTGTCTCTGCAGGAATCCTTGTTTTGTTTGCGCTCATCCCTCAGCTTGCTTATTTCTTCTCTAGTCTGTTTGGCTTTATGAGCCCTGCAAACTTTGTCTTGATGCTGGTTATTGTGATGATCCTCATCAGGCTCTTCCATCAGTCCTGTGCAATCTCTAAGCTCACCTATAAGGTTGAACAGCTTTCTAGTGAGCTTGCTCTGCGTGATAAAGATGCACGTGACGAGAAGAACCTTGATTTTGTAACTGATCTAAACCAGCGTACTCGCGTGTAAACGACAAGCTAGCCATTTAACGACGCGTTCACGCACAAGCGCTACCTTAAAAAAGTCCGCTTACGCAGCGGACTTTTTCTTTTGATCTTTAAATCCCAAGAAGCAGAAGATGCCAAATACCAGAGCAAGAATTGCAAGCGAGGCATCATAGAGCACACACGCTCCCATGATGCCAAAATTACCCACAAACCATCCCCCGGTAAGTGCAGCAAAGCCTGCACCTGCAGCGTAGCTCGCAAACACGGCAACCTGCTTACGCATGGTTACTACGGCGTAGTACAAAATAACTGTGAGGGCATTGAGAAGACCGCCAAAAAGCAGCATCAAAAGCTCCAGCTTATACGGTTCAAAATCAAGACCATAGAGAAGTCCAAGAACTGGAGCGCCTAGCGGCCAAGCCAGCGCCATAGAAACAACAGTAGCTAAAGCAACTACGGCAAAACCCTTAAGAATCAGGCCCACAAACTGCTTGTCTTGCTGATTATTCCAATATTCAGCCATCTGGGTAAGTAGTGGCTTAAAGACAAAGTTACTTAAAAGATTGATAACCATAGCAGGCATGGCTAATGCCGTAAAGAACGTAAGAAGCGCCTGATCGCTCAAAGCGCCCAACGCATAGCGAGGAGCACCAACAACGTACGTCAGCAAAAATGAACCGGCAAACAACGGAGCAGTAGTAACCAGCAGCTTTGTAATTTGCGTAAAGTCAAACGTAGGCTTAAGCGATGCCATCTTCTTAGTGGGAGGAACAACAAGCGTAACCATAACCACTAACGATGCGACAAATGAAACAGCTGCGCCGACAAGCAAATTCTTTGCAAGAAGCACACCTACTGCAAAGCCAACAACGGTTGCAAGCACACGATAAAAGAATGCCCTACCAGCAATATCTAAGCGGCCATGCTGTTGGAACATGCCATGGAAAACATCTTCTACAACGTCAAATAAGCGCAGCGAAGCAATGAGGGCATACAGCAACCCCTCGTAGCTCAATCCCTGGGACTGCAGGGTAAAAATAATAATTCCCGCAATCATCAAACCAGTTGTGATGATTCGTGCCGCAAGATACACACCAAACGAGAACACTTCTTCTGTGTCGGTGACCTGGTACGTCCTAATTTCAAAGTGACCAATGACCATAAGCTGCTGAGCCACAGCATAGGCAAGCGAGAAAACACCGCCAGCGGCAGCTCCCATGGTACGCGTGACTACCATCAACATAAGTACCGTTGAAGCCGCGTTCATCAAGGAACCAAGCGTATTCCAGAAGTAGTTTTTTCTAAGCTGCTCTGCAGAAGTATCAATAGTCATAATTAGCTTTTCTGGCCAAAGTCTTCAAATGCCTGGCGGCTTCCCTTGGTAACATCCACATCTTTCCACTTGCCAAAATCAAGTGCACCAGGATGATGGTTCTTTCTATCCTTCTCTGGAGGAAGCTGCATGTAATCACCATATCCCCTGGTTAAAAGCTTGTCATATTCCTTTGGAAGCGTAGTGGTAATGTCCTCAAAAGGAACACGAACCATAGGAAAAACGTCTTCTTTATCCATTGACCAGTTCTCTGGATCAGGTTCGACAAAACTTGCGTAATGATTGGTATTCTCGTCCTCTGCAGTACGAGCTGCCTCATCCCACTTACGCTGAATCAGCGCGGATGAAACCCTAAAGAACTTCAAGGTATGGTGAATGACAAAACATCCCGCAAGAGCAACTTTTTTCTTCCAGCCAGTCAACGGCACGCGTGGAGTTGGAGTAACCAGAAGGAAGTTTAGACGACCCCAGAACCATGTCTGACGCTTAATCTTGGCAAGCTTTTTAGGATCTGCAGGAATCTTATCAAAGGGAAAAATGCCAATAGAAATAGCGTACGTAAAGGGGCAGGTCATAAACTCATCAGGAACACACACTGTTCCCTTTAAAGAAAGGTTTGTATTTACTGCAGGAAAGTAATTGTTCGTCCTGCCGTTTTGAATGCAAAAATCTGGTCGAAGAAGCGCAGGTGCTTTCTCCAAAAAAATCTCATAATCCTCGCGGAACATCGAGATATCTACATCATCATCCCAAGGAATAAAGCCTTTGTGTCTCACAGCGCCAATAGCTGTTCCGCCGTACGCCTGATACGAAATGCCAAGCTCCGTGCAGACGCGGTCAAGCTCATCCATCAAAAGCGTAGAAAGAATCTGGATCTTTCTTAGCTCATCGGGGTTCTCGTATGTCTTATATCCGTCAGACTCCACAAAGGCTCCCATTCGCCATCGTCCGATAACATTCTTATAATACTAGACATCGGAGCTAATCGATTGGATGTAGCAATGTATACACCTCAGGATCACACGTTTGCTGTCTGTGCTTATGGCGAGAGCCCCTATCTAGAAGAGTGCATTCTCTCGCTCAAAGAGCAAACACTGTCTACGAATATTCTTTTGGCTACTTCAACACCAAATGAACTGATTCAGTCTCTTTGCGAGAAGTACAACATTCCCATGCATGTTAATCCCGGTCCGGGAGGCATTGCTGGCGACTGGAACTTTGCCGTGAGCGTTTGTACGACTCCGTTAGTAACCATCGCTCACCAAGATGATCTCTACAAACCAAACTATGCAGAGTACATGCTTGAACGCGTGAACAGCTCTTCTCGCCCACTAATTTACTTCACCAATTACGGAGAGCTGCGCGACGGTGAAGAAGTTCTTGAAAATCGCTTGCTTAAGGTAAAGCGTCGTCTTTTGTACTCGCTCTCCAAGCCAGAAAATGCAGGTAAAGCATGGGCTAAACGTCGTGCGCTTGAGCTGGGCTGTGCTATTTGCTGTCCAAGCACCACGCTGGTTCTCCCCAACCTTGAAGTGCCTGTTTTCAAGGCTGGATTTGGCTCTAACCTGGATTGGGAAGCATGGGAAGCAATCAGCAAGCGTGAAGGTGATTTCTTGTACGACACCCGTGTACTGATGCTTCACCGCATCCACGAAGATTCTGAAACCAGCCACCTTATTCACGACAACCGTCGTGAACAGGAGGACCTAGAGATGCTCAAGAAGTTCTGGCCAGCTCCTGTGGCCAAGCTCATCAACCTGGCTTATAAGAGTGGCCAGAAGAGTAACGGCTAACTCCATTTGTTCTCTACACAAAAAGACCCGCAGCTCAACAGCTGCGGGTTTTTAGTTTGTTTGAATAAAGCTAACCTACTCTTTACTAAAGAGCTCACTCCAGTCTGGAGTTGCAGAAAGAACCGTTCCTACAATAATGACAATGCAGCAAATTACAACCAGTGGAGATGGAATTGCTTCAGGCATAATTGTTGGCAGGATAATACCTGCAAGAGCTGCAAAAATGACCGACCACGCAGAGTAAGAAATGTTCAGTGCCATACCGCGAGAAGCACCGATGGCGTCAATTGCCTTGTAGTAGAAGAGATATGAGGCGGTACCTGCAAGAGCAGCAATAAAGACAACGCCATTAGCAGGAGTCAGAGCAACCTGTGCAGCAAAATCAACGGAACCAGCCAATGGCAAGATGAGAAGACCGTATGCAAATGCAGAGGTGGTTTCCCTAATCTGAAGAGCAGTCTCATTATCAACAGCATCGTCTTGCATGCCCCAAGCCAAAATAACCGCCTCAGAACCCCAGCCAAAGACACAAGCAGCAACGCCCAAGATACCCACAAGAACGTTTCCGTTACCCTCGCCTGCTGCCGTTGAGAGACCAATAACCATGACGCCAACAAGAGCAACGATAAGGGCAATAACCTGCTTTAAGTTCATCTTTTCTTTGAGCAAAAGCCATGCTAAAACCGAACCAACTGCAGGATAGAAAGCTGAAATAGCAGCGGTGTAACCAGGTCCAATGGTATTAATAGCAGCTAAGTAACCACTCATACCAATTGGTCCACCCAGGAGTGCGCCAAGCATGACTACACGACCACTCTTTGTTTTTGCTGCCTCAAGGGTGTCTTTAAGTCTTCCCTTCTGAGCCATCATGACTAAAAGAACTGCAGCAGCAAAGAAATCGTGCATGAATGCGCTGGCAAATGACGCCTGAGCTGAATCAACATAAGGACTCATACCAAGAGCAACACCAAGAATAACGGTATCAACCGCCCAAAGAATACCGCTTAAAAGACCGTAATACATAATTTTCCCCTTTTGCCCTTAGTTCTGAGCGTCTTCGTACCAAGAAAGAACACGATCAATATTGTTTGCAGCGTAGCGATAGTAAATGAAGAACCACTCGCCTACGTTCTCGCCCTCTGCTTCCTTAACCAGAGACCAGAGATACCAGCACCAACCAGCAAAGACTACATAGCTCCAGAAGTGTCTGCGCTGCTCAAACGTTGCCTCTTTTCCAAAGTAGTAATCAATAGCAGCATTAGCCTCATCATCAGTAAGCTCACAGCAAACTGTGAAGGTACCAAAGTCATTAGCCTCATCTGACATTCCCGCATATTCCCAGTCAATAAGGCTGTAGGTGTCTGACTCGTCAATCAAGAAATTCAGATAGAAGAAATCATTGTGAGAAATAACAACTGGATACTGATCAGCGTCAGCATACTTCTTCAAACGCAGGACCTTCTCGCGAAGCTCATAGTAGCCAGGAATCTCAATAGGACCCTCTTCAAGCAGGAGTTTCTCGTAATTAAGACCCTCGTTGACAAAATCAAAAGAACGATCGAGTGAAGCACCACTATGATGCAGTTTATGACCCATCTCCATTGCGCGCTTGAGCTGCTCAGGGTTATGAGGATCAAGATTCTGAGCGTTTTTCACAAACTTGGAAATCTTCCAACCTTCTTTTTGGTCCTCGTAAATAAAGGTGTTGTCTAGGCCAAGCTCACGAGCAAGTCGAAGACCAGCCTCTTCAGCAGCGCGGTCTACAAGTTTCTCGGTACCAACACCTGGATGCCTGTAGACATACTCCTGAGCATCATCACCATATCCCACAATAAAGTGAGCAGATAAATTGGTAAGTCCCTGTTTTAGAGGATAGAAACCGTGGATATCCTTCTTCTGGCAATGAAGCACCGAGACAATGTTGTCAAAAATCTCTGAGTCGATGTTCTCAATAAATGCTGGGTCAAACTGACGAAGCTCATCAAGGGAATCAAACTCGTAAATAACACCGTCAGGATACTTTCTAATGGTCATGGAAAGCTCTTTGATATGACGGACGTAAATCTCTTCCCAGAGCATGTCAACAGTTTCTGGCTTGTCGTAGACAGCCTCAAGAATGTCTACAAACTTCTTTGAGAATTGCCTGTCAAAATAGACGTGACCCAGCATAATCCAAGAATTTGAACCGCCAATTTCTACGCCGGTAATACGTCCACCACGTCCTTCTTTAAGGCACCACTCGTCAGTCTCTCCTGCAACATACGTTGCTGAGTAATAGGCCTCAAAAACATAATGCTCAAAAGGATTCTGAGTAAAGTAGTCATCTGACGAGCAGATATACGTATTATCAAGCTGGTCTTTTACATACCAAAGCGTGGAGTTGTTATTTCTTGTTGCGTAATCTGGATTAACAATAATCTTGACGCCATACTTCTCCTCCAAATAGAAGAAGTACTCCTTCTTATAACCCACAACAACGGTGATGTCAGTAATACCAGCTTCAAGCAACTGATGAATCTGACGCTCAATCAGAACTTCTCCACGAACCTTCAGAACACCCTTTGGCTTCTCATAAGAAATAGGTGCAAAGCGAGAAGACAGACCAGCTGCCATAATAATGGCATTCTTAACCTCATAAGGTTTCAGAGCTTCAAGACCCTTTGGTGTGATGAGTCCCTCTTCAATAAGACCCTGGTCCTCAAGCGTTTTTACTGCTGAATTAACTGATCCCAAAGAAAGCTCAGTCTCTTCTGCAAGCTGTCTCTGATTGAGCTTCTCGTCAGAAAGAGCAATGGTTTTTAATACAGAAAACACGTTATTTGTTAGTGCCACGGTTCCTCCAAATGAAGACCAATTAACTGCGAAATAAACTTCCATACCAATTTACTTCAGTCATAATACTCCTATGTTCAAATTTATACAAGTATGAACACATTTTGAACATAATAACTTCAGAGGATTGTCAAAGACTGCCAATCTAACAAAAAACGGCACCTGAGATGCCGTTTTACCTTTTATGTATTGCTTACAGGCGAGAAGTGCCTAGTAGGGACCAAAATCCAAACGCGCTGGATAGTGGTTTTTGCGCTTCTCAACTGGAGGCATCTGCATGTAATCGCCGTAAAGCATCCTAAGGAATTTATCATTTTGGTTAGGGAACGCTACTTGAATTCCGTCAAAGTCAAGCTTATCAACAGGAAAAACCTCGTCGATTGGATAGGTGTTCATAAACCTATTGGTATCGTGAAGATAGGCAATTCTTTTTGTCTTAACGTGAGCAAAGCGGTTACGAGCTTCCTGCTCACGCTCATACATTTTCTGAGTAGAGAGATGTAGAAGTTTGCAAACTCCTCTACCCATAGTAACTGCTGCTTTTAAGAGCTTTCCTTTGATGCCGTCGGCCAAAATAACAGGACGAGGAACGTCAACGAGGATGCGCATATGTGACCAGAACCACGCATCAAATGCCTGCTTCTGATATTCCTTCTCGTCATCCGAAACATTATCAAAGCAGTAGACATCTAGGAAAATACCAAGGTCAAGAGGAAGTGGCGCAAGTGCTTCTTCGCAGAACTGTGTTCCTTTGAGCATAATGCGCGTGGTTGGGAATGGATAGTTGATATCCCTCTCAGTATTCATGATTGAATACTTTTCTGACCACTCTTTATCATAGATATCTAAGAGCTTGTTGAAGTCTTCTGCAGGAAGACAAACATCAATATCATCGTCCCAAGGAATAAATCCCTTATGACGAAGGGCGCCAATCGCGGTGCCGCCAAAACCAAAATAGCGGATGTTGTTGGCTTCACACGTGTCTACGAAGTCCTTTAAAATCATCAGCTCAACTTGCTGGAGATGCTTAAGCGTTTCTGTATCGTATGTGCGCATTATCGACCTTCATACATCTTCTTGTAGTAATCCTGATAATCACCAGAAACTACATTCTTAACCCACTCGCGGTTCTCTAAATACCAGTTAATAGTGGTAACAATACCCTCTTCAAATGGAGTTTCTGGATACCAACCCAGCTCTTCTTTAATCTTATCGGGCGCAATACCATAGCGACGATCATGACCCTTGCGGTCAGTAACGTAAGAGATTAGATCCTCAGTAATCTGAGTGTCACCAGTGATTCTTGCAACTTCACTGATGATGCGCTTAACAATGTAGAGGTTGTTGCGCTCGTTGTGACCGCCAACGTTATAGACCTCACCAAGGCGTCCACCTTCAAGAACCATAGCAATTGCCTTACAGTGATCATCAACGTACAGCCAATCGCGAACATTAAGTCCGTCGCCATAGACAGGAAGAGACTTATGTTCCAAGCAATTCTCAATCATCAGAGGAATGAGCTTCTCAGGGAACTGATAGGGGCCGTAATTGTTAGAGCAACGCGTGATTACCGCAGGAAATCCGTATGTATCATGCCAGACTTTTACAAACATATCTGCAGAAGCCTTAGATGCAGAGTAAGGACTGTGTGGACTCAAAGGTGTGGTCTCACGGAAAAATGCCTCTGGGTCATCAAGTGGCAATGAGCCATAGACCTCATCAGTAGAAACCTGCAAGTATCTGTGGTCTCCGTAAGAACCCTGGCCATCATTCCAGAAAGACTCTGCAACGCTCAAAAGCGCAACAGTACCCATGACATTAGTATCGGCGAAGGCACCTGGATCTTCAATGGAGCGATCTACGTGGCTCTCTGCAGCAAAGTTAACAACGTAATCGGGATGATGAGTCTCAAACAGCTGTGTCAGAGCCTCTTTATCCCTAATGTCTACGTGGGTAAAGGTGTAGCGAGGGTCTTGATCATATTCCGAAAGATTCTCAAGGTTACCAGCATAGGTCAGGGCGTCCACGTTCAAAATATGAATGTCCTGATTTCTTCTAAGCATGTAGTGGATGAAGTTTGAACCAATAAATCCAGCTCCACCAGTTACTAAATAGGTCTTCACACTAACCTCTTTCTACCTTCGAAAGATATGTCGCAAGAGCCTCTTGCCAAGGCCTCATACAATTTCCAATGGTACTCTCAAGATGCCCATTTACCAAAGATGAATATGCGGGGCGAGAAGCGCTTTCTGGGTGCATCTCTTTCCACTGAGCAGAAGTTACTCTAGCAACCTTACAATCAAGATTACTGCCAGCCATAATAGCTTCGGCAAAATCAGCCCATGAGCATGTTCCCTCATTGGTTGCGTGATAGATGCCATAGTTCTCAGTAGCCGCAATGCACAAGATTGTGTGTGCCAAATCATTTGCGCTGGTAGGATTACCTACTTGATCATCAACAACACTAATCTCTGGATACTTTGCACCAAGGGTGCGCATGGTTGCTACAAAGTTCTTGCCAACATAACCATAAAGCCACGCCGTTCTAACCACAAACGTTTGAGCATTTGCGGCCAGCGCAAGTCCCTCTCCTGCTAATTTGGATCGACCATAAGCAGAAACAGGACAAGGAGCATCTTGTTCCGTGCGAGGAGAGCTTTCCTTACCGCTAAAAACATAATCAGTGGATACCTGAACAAGCTTTGTTTGTGTAGAGTTGCAAGCTCGTGCAAGATTCATAGGGCCAAGCGCATTTACCGCAAACGCCATCTCAAAATTGCTCTCGCAACCATCTACATTTGTTGCGGCAGCACAGTTAATAACAACGTCATAGCGTTCATGCTGGTCAAACCATGTATTAACTGCCTCAGCGCTAGTGATGTCAAGCTCGTCTGCGTCGGTATAATCAACATCTGGTTCAACAAAAACCTCTGGAATTGTGCCAATCTCAGAGACACCGGACTCAAAAAGACATTTGAGCTCGTTGCCTAACTGGCCATGCGCACCGGTAATAAGAACGTGCATACTACTCTCCCTTTCCAGAAGGAAGGATACGTCCTTCTGCAACGCTCTTGAGGTGCTCGCCGTATGTAGATTTACCGTAGCGTTCTGCACATTCAATGAGTTTTGAGCTATCAATCCAGCCATTCTCAAAAGCAATCTCTTCTGGAACGCTTACCGGCAGACCCTGAGCTGTTTCAACGGTACGGACAAAGGTTGATGCCTCAAAGAGTGACTCCATAGTTCCTGTATCAAGCCATGCAAAACCGCGGCCAAGTGTGACAACGTCAAGCGTGCCATCATCAAGATAGAGTCGATTGAGGTCAGTGATCTCATACTCACCACGAGCACTTGGCTGAACTTGCTTTACCAGCTCAGCAACACGCTGATCATAGAAATAGAGACCAGTTACGGCATAGTTAGACTTTGGATAGGCTGGCTTTTCTTCAATTGAAATGGCGTTGTAATTCTTATCAAACTCAACAACACCAAAACGCTCTGGATCATCAACGTGGTAACCAAAAACGGTAGCGCGACCAGCAGTCTGAGCCTGCTGAGCAGCCTTTCTGACAAGACCTGAAAGGCCGTTTCCAAAGAAGATGTTGTCTCCAAGAATCAGAGCTGCAGCATCATCACCAATAAACTCTTTACCAATAACAAATGCCTGAGCTAATCCATCAGGTGAAGGCTGTTCAGCATAGCTGATGGAAATGCCAAAATCAGAACCGTCACCCAAGAGCTTCTCGAAATTGGGCAGATCACGAGGCGTGGAGATAACCAAGATATCTCTAATACCTGCAAGCATAAGCGTAGACAGAGGATAGTAAATCATTGGCTTGTCATAAACAGGCAGAAGCTGTTTAGATGTAACGGTTGTCAGCGGATAAAGCCTGGTACCGCTACCTCCTGCAAGAATAATGCCTTTCACAATCTACTCCTCATCAATCGAGTTTCTCGCGCAATGGTACTTAGAATAACGCTCATACGTAAGCTTACCAAAGTCCTACTCAACGGCCGTAATTCTATATAGTCTGTAAGGACCTTCTCGAAGAACAAGCTCAAATCCAGGATCTTTATCGGTGATTTGTAGGCCTGAGAAGAAATAGCTTTGATCTCCTAACAAAGCTGGATTTTCCAAGTCGAGCAACAGGACATATCTTGCTCCAGTTTCTCGGACCGCCTGCTGAACCTCTGGATTAGTAGCTACCTCATTAAGCTTTGTACGAATAATTACACTTTGTGGCAATTCTTCCGATTCTACCTTTGCCCGGTAGAAAATGTTCATGCCATAAAGTGAGTTCAGAACAAGCGAGCCATCGTAAGGATTATTAACTACCAGGTCATTACCAACAATCTGGAGAGCTTTTTTTACAAACTCATCCTCACTTGCCTTATAAGTTGTATGCTCACGAGGCTCAAAGACCTCATTAAGCCAAATGATGCCATAACGAAGCTCACTGCGTTCTCTTCTGGGCAGGCTTGCTAAATCCCAAGGACTTAGGAGCGCACAACCCCACAACACAGCAATAATGCACATGAGAATGCCGGAGTTTTTAATAAACATGCAGGGCTTACAGGATGATTGATCTCCATTTGCAGAAATGGTGCAAACAGAATTCTCTGAGTTGATTTTCTCGCCTTTGTTGCCTTCTTTAACTGTCTTAATTCCGTGTTTAATCAGATCAAACAAGAGCGTAATGGCGGTTTCCATGCCAATAATTGCAACAGGGACTGCTGCTATTGCTACCATCGCGGCGGTTCTTTCTGGATCGGTATACCAAAATCCCGAGAAAAACCTCTTAATAGGAAGCACATCAGAAAGACTAGCCACATAAATGACGGCAGTCATGAGAAACGCCAGAGTGAGCCAGCGATAATTCTTGTTCAAAATGCAGCTAACAAATCCAATCCAGAACGCAACCGCAAAGAGAATTTGTGGCATGTTCATGAGCAAGCCAAAGTTCAATACGGTTTGAGCTGCTGCAAGCGGTTTGACATAAATCTCCCACACAAAATTGACCGTAGGAGCCAAGAAGCTTGTATTAAGCAGGAAAACCCAAATGCCAACCGCAAGGCCAGCTGTTACAACTTCCATAACCGCTAAAAGCGCAATACCTTTTGTTTTTGAAAGCGTGAATTTGTCTTGAAGGAAGTTAGTAAGTCGTGGCAAAAAACTGCAAAGCACATAAGGTAAAACACAGATAGCCCAGAAGAAATCTGCGCTTGGATGCATCATAGCAAGGGCGAGAATACCCATCACACACAAAAGCACTAGCCTTGGATTTACAAACGAAGCCGACTTTAGCTGTTCAGCAGCAGAATCATTTTTGTCCGAAACAGCACCATTGAGCATCAAGATGAAAAGTACAACAGCACTAGGAACAGCGCAGAATCCCATTACGTTTGGAAATACTGCATGAACAGTGACCATTCGAAGAGGAAATGCCAGCTGTGCAAAAACTACAAATGAGGTTAGAACGCTGGCAACGAGGTTTTTCTTTCCTATTGTTTGAAGCAGTGCGCAAATACCAACTGGATATATAACTGCCACAGAGACAAACCACACAACGTTTTCTGTCAGTACTTCATTAAGACCGGTTATGGTCGTAGCAACAGCAGCTACCGAATGAAGCGCATTTGGATAGAAGCCTTCATCAAAGAAGGGGGTCTGAAGCTCTGGTCTTGCTCCTGTATAAAAGGCAGCATGCAGCATAGAATAAATGCCCGATTGAACACTTCTTGTAATGTATGCAAGATGCGCATAATTATCAGCGGACTGCAAGAACCATGAGGGGTTTCTAATTGCCTTGTGGAAAATAACAAAGAATATTGCAGTAGAGATAACAGCAGTTACTAAGAGAAAGACTCCGTTTAGAGAGTCCTTCTCGCCAAGGTTTGCATGAGATTGATTTTCCTGGATGGGTCTGATTTTCTGAATAAGATACGCAAGCCCAGCAGCAATCAGAATAAAAAGACCAACGCCTCCCAAAAGCGGCGTTACACCTCTTAGACCCAGAGGATAGATGGCAATTCCAGAAAAGCCAATGAGACAGACCGAGATAAGCGGAGCTACCACAAGAGATGTAGTTCGTTTAGTGCCAAGAGCGCGAGAAAAAAGATATCCCGGTACATAACAAAGAACCAGTACAACTGCTACGGCTAAAGCAAACTGTCTCCACATATGTAAGTTTCCTTATTTAGTGGCCATTACCAATTAGACGAGCTGAGCCCAGCGCTTTTTACCTGCCTGAAGAAGGGCTTTCTCAAGAACTGCTGGTTCAACCTTATAGGTCTTTGCTGGATGAGGCTGCTGGTTAATCTTAATGCCACCACCATCAATGAGACGACGAGCCTCACCGTTACTTGAAGCAATCTCTACTTCAACCAAAATCTTTGGCAGGTAGATTAGACCATCTTCATCCGCTTCGAGGGAAATTGCAAACTCTTTGACATCGTCAGGAACCTCATTGTTCTTAAACTGAGCATCAAAGGCCGCCTGAGCCTTAAGACCTTCTCCCTCACCGTGATAAAGATCAACGATATTTCTACCAAGAGCACGCTTGAGCTGGTAAGGATCGGCGGTACCGTCCTCAAAGCTCTTATCGATAGCATCAAGCTCATCAATAGAGAGCGTAGAGCAAAGGCGGTAGTACATTGGAATAATCTCATCGGTGATAGACATAACCTTGCCAAACATATCATTTGGCTCATCAGTCAGTCCAATGTAGTTGCCATAAGACTTACTCATCTTCTTGGTGCCATCAGTACCCACAAGAAGAGGCATGGTAAGCGCAATCTGCGGCTCCATGTCCATATCACGCATAAGATCACGGCCAGCAAGCAAGTTGAAAATCTGGTCGTTTCCACCCATCTCTACGTCTGCCTTGATAACAACAGAATCATATGCCTGAAGAACAGGGTAAATGAACTCATGGAGCGCAATGGGCTGCTGATTACGGTAGCGATTAGAGAAGTCTTCTCGCTCAAGAATACGAGCAATGGTGAACTTGCTCATAAGGCCAAGCATTGTCTCAAGGTTCATAGGCTTAATCCAGTCACCGTTATGAACAACGGTAGTTCTTTCTGGATCAAGAATCTTCATTGCCTGGTTGACGTAGGTCTCTGCGTTGGCATCTACCTGCTCTGAAGTGAGTGGAGGACGGGTAGAATCTCGACCAGAAGGGTCACCAATCAGCGCGGTGCCACTACCAATAATCAACGTGACATTATGGCCAAGATCCTGGAACTGACGCATCTTACGCAGCGGAACTGCATGACCCAGGTGCAAATCAGGGCTTGTTGGATCTACGCCAAGCTTGATGTTAAGAGGAGTGCCTTTCTTGAGTTTCTCTTTTAGACCGTCTAAAGGAACAATCTGCATAGTTCCTGAAATAATAACACGGAGCTGTTCTTCTACTGAAAGCACTCTGTATCCTCTCAACGCAAGCCTGTTAAATCATATAGTTACTGCTTCAAATAGTATCAATCAAATATGTTATCTATCAGAATACAACAGAGTTGTAACTCTTTATTCACTGAAACATAAATATCAGACTATAATAGTGAGAGCTATGACAAGGAGGCTCAATGGGTATTAGAACCCGTCGTGCACGTACACACGCAAATACACATGCCGTAGGTTTTGGCATTGCCGGATTCTTTGGCTTTATGGCTCTTCTCGCGCTTGCACTTGCACTTTCTTTGGGTGCAGCTGTTTCTTCATGGCTCGAGGACCTGCCTGATTACAACTCTGCTGATGCCTACCTGGTAGCAGAGCCCACCCGCGTTTATGACTCCAAGGGTAACGACATTGCTGACTTCTATTTGCAGCAGCGCCGTTCCGTTACCTTGGATCAGATTTCTCCTTATGTTATTCAGGGCACCATTGATACTGAGGATAAGCGCTTCTATTCCCACAGCGGTATTGACCCCTGGGGTATTGTCCGTGCATCTGTTGGCTCTCTGTTTGGTGGCGGCGAAGGTGCTTCCACTATTACACAGCAGCTTGTTCGTAACACTGTTCTTTCCAACGAGCAGTTTGAGCGTTCTTTGAAGCGTAAGGTCCGCGAGGCTTACATCTCTATTCAGATGGAGAAGAAGTTTACTAAAGACCAGATTCTTAATATGTACCTCAACACCATTTACTACGGTAATGGTGCTTACGGTATTGAAGCAGCAAGTATTATCTACTTCAACAAGCATGCAAGTGACCTAACCCTTGCTGAGGCTGCGACACTTGCTGGTCTTCCAAACGCACCTTCTGCCTATGACCCAACCGTCAATCCAGAGGCTGCAAGAGAAAGACGCAACACTGTTCTTGAGCGTATGCTTCGCGCAGGCGATATTACGCAGGAGCAATACGATGAGGCTGTTGCTGAGGACTTAGTGCTTAATCCTGGTACTTTGACCGATAACATTGGCCAGTTCCCTTACTGGACTGACTACATTCGTAGCCTGCTTCAGGAAGACTTTGATAGCGACACCATTCTTCAGGGTGGACTGCGCGTTTACACCACGCTTGATCCTGACCTCCAGAAAGACGCTGATGAGGCTGCTACAAGGCGTATCGCTGAGCTTGGCAACCCTCGCCTGGGTGCTGCTTTGGTTTCTATTGATCCTCAAACTGGCTACATTAAAGCAATGGTTGGTGGACAGGATTACTCAAAGAGCCAATACAACATCGCAACCAGTAGTAACCGTCAGATGGGCTCCAGCTTTAAGATGTATACGCTGGTAGCGGCCCTTTCTGAGGGCATGAATCCAGAGATTGTTCTTAACGGCAACTCTCCTATGCAAATTACGCCAACTTGGTTGGTCAAAAACGCTGGCAACTACAGCTATGGCGCAATTACGCTGCGTCAAGGTACGGTCTACTCTTCCAATACTGTCTATGCGCAGGTTGCTGAAGCTATTGGTATCGATAAGATCCTTCAGACTTGCTACGCTATGGGCATTCGCACCCAGCTACAGCCATATCTGTCTACCACTCTTGGTTCTCAGGGCGTAACCCCTATTGAGCAGTGCACAGCTTTTGCAACCCTTGCTGCAGGCGGTGTTCGTCGTGATGCTGTAGCAATTACGCGCATCGAAGACCGTAACGGAAACGTTATCTACGAGCACAAAGACAACCCAGTTCAGGCAATTAGTCCAGCTGTTGCTGCAGCTGCTACAAACGTTCTGAGTGGCGTTCTTACTTCTGGTACTGGTCGTTATGCCTACAACCTGAAGACTTTCAACCAACCAGTTGCTGGTAAGACTGGTACTTCCGATAACTCTGAGGACCTTTGGTTCTGCGCTTATACTCCACAACTTGCAACAGTAGCTTGGTGCGGATATCCAGATAGTCGTGACCCTGTTATCATCGGCGGTGGAGAATCCTCTACCTTTGTTACTGCTCAGTATGTTTGGGCGTACTACATGAACGCAGCTCTCTCTGGTGTTGCTCGTGCTGAGTTCCCTAAAACTACTGAAACTATCTCTTACAAGCCTGATAGCTACTGGAAGTTTGTTGGTGGCTCCGCTAATGCCAAGCAAGAAAAGGAAGATGACGACGAAGAGGAAGAGGAAGAGGAGACTACTGACGAGGAGGAAGAGGACAATTCCACCACTACTCCTACCACTCCTACTACTCCAGCCACACCTGGTACTGGTACGGGCACCGGAACAGGAACAGGAACGGGCACCGGAACTGGAACAGGAACTGGAACTCCATAAACCTCTGGTTTATCTACAACAAAAAGGAGTCTGCACTAAGCAGGCTCCTTTTTCTTTTTGAATGAGGTGTGCTTTTGACGGGTTTCTCGCCAAAAGCTTTGTGTTTTATAGAACGCTCTCTACGTTGCCAAGCTGCGTAATGATGCGCACCACGTCTGCAGCGTGCTCAGTCTTATCCACAATCATCAAAACGGTATCGTCGCCGGCAACGGTGCCAACAACGTGGTCAAGCTCAACGTCATCAAGGGCAAACGCAACGGCTGATGCAGTGCCTGGATGGCATCGAATCACAATAAGATTTTCTGCTGCCGTAGCCCCAACCACAAACTCAGAGAGCATTTTCTGCAAATGCATATCTTCAGAAAGCACATAGGCGCCCTCGGGAAGTTTTTGCAAATCCATTTCTGCAGTATCACGAGAAACGGTTGCTTGAGTACAGGCAAAGCCACGATCTTTAAGCATATCAACAAGATCGCGCTGCGTGCGGATGGACTCGCTGCGAACAAGCTCACGAATCACGTCCTGTCGAGCATTTCTATGCTTCACGACGCCTTCTTTCTTTATGCGGCTCACTCACTTTTGAAAACAAATGATAGTGAGTAAAAGAATATACTTAATCAACCCTTATGCGCATGCCAAACCGCTAAAC
>JABZGZ010000022.1 GCA_015259105.1 Atopobium sp.
CAAGTACTGATAAGAAATACCAGCTTCATCAAGCTCATCCATTACCTCAGCCATGCATGTTTCTGCCATGATGACCTCAAGATACTCTTGTGGACTTAGATCTTTTAAACCCACTCTACCTTGGTCTGAAATCCACTTTCTTAAAGTTGTAAGTTGCTCTGGTGAAATATGGATCTCTGAATAAAACTCCTTGTGACCAAATCCAATTTTTGCCGCACTGCCCTGAACAAACTGCCTTAATACAATTTCTTTCTGTACCTCTACCAGACCTTTCATAGCCACCTCTTTCTTCTTTTGCTAACCACAAGTATAGCTGATTTATAGAACATATGTTCTATAAATCAGTAAAAGAAATGGTCTTCACAATTCACGAGAAGACCATTTCAGAGATTGAACCAATTTTGATTAAAAAGAGAAACTATTCTGGTCGAATAACCTCGATGCCACCCATGTAAGGACGGAGCGCCTCAGGTACGGTAACGGAGCCATCTGCGTTCTGATAATTCTCCATAATTGCAGCCATGGTACGGCCAACTGCCAGACCAGAGCCGTTAAGCGTGTGAACCAGACGAGTGCCCTTGAACTCTGCTGGATCCTTATAGCGGATATTTGCACGACGAGCCTGGAAATCCCAGCAGTTAGAGCAGGAAGAAATTTCTTTGTATGCGTTATAGCTTGGGAGCCAAACCTCAATGTCATAGCACTTGCATGCAGAGAAGCCAATGTCACCAGTGCAGAGAGTAACCACGTGATAAGGAAGACCCAGAAGCTGAAGGATCTTCTCGGCTTCCTGAACCATGGACTCAAGCTGATTCATGGAGTCTTCAGGCTTTGCAAACTTGACCATCTCTACCTTGTCAAACTGGTGAACACGGATGATGCCACGGGTGTCTCGACCAGCTGAACCTGCCTCCTCGCGGAAGCATGGGGTGAATGCGGTATAGAGCAGAGGGAGCTGAGATGCGTCAAGAATCTCATCACGATGGATGTTGGTGAGCTGAACCTCAGCAGTTGGAATGAGGTAGAGGTCAGGCTGTACGTGATAGAGATCCTCTTCAAACTTAGGGAGCTGACCAGTGCCAAACAGAGAGTCCTGATTTGTGATAACTGGTGGCCACCACTCTTTGAAGCCTGCCTGGTTATGTGTATCAATCATGAAGTTGATAAGCGCACGCTCCATGCGAGCGCCCATGCCGCCAAGAAGATAGAAGCGAGTTCCTGCAAGCTTTACGCCACGGTCAAAATCAATCATGCCCAGCTCGGGTCCAAGATCCCAATGCGCCTTTGGCTCAAAATCAAACTGAGTTGGCTCTCCCCACTTGCGAACCTCAGGGTTATCGGAGTCATCCTTGCCATAAGGAACAGATGCGTCAGGAATGTTTGGAATAGCTGCAACAAGGGCGGTGAGCTCTTCCTCAACCTCTCCGCGGCGCTGATCAAGCTCTGCGATGCGGTCTTTATTAGCTGCTACCTGCTCTTTAGCTGCCTCAGCCTCTTCCTTCTTGCCCTCACGCATAAGAAGGCCAATCTGCTTAGAAACAGCGTTACGCTCTGCCTGAAGAGACTCAACCTCGGCAATTACGCTTCTGCGCTCCTCGTCAAGCTCAAAGAATTTCTCGCGATCCCAATGGGCGTTTTGCCTGGACTCGCAAGACTTATCTACGAGGTCAGGATTCTCGCGCACAAATTTGATATCAAGCATGCAGCTTCTCCTTGAATCAACACTTTTTAGCAGTGCATTTTTTCTTATAGCTTACCAAGTATATACTTGTATTCAGATTCTTAACCCTTCACATGTTCTGGAGCTAGATTATGGACGCAATTAACTCATTTGTCGGCTGGCTTTTTGGCGATAAAACCGGTGTGTTGTTCCTCGTACTTGGTGGAATTTTGCTCTTTTTGGTTATTTCCTTTGTGCTGGAGCGCAAAACCAAAAAGATGTATTTCAATCATAAAAAGACTGAGGACGACTGGGATCTCTTTGGCGACGACCAAGAGGGTTGGTCTGACTTTGAATCAGATAACAAATAGGTAACAAAAAAGCCCCGTAAAGGGGCTTTTTAAATGCAAATGGTGCGGGCGAAGGGACTTGAACCCCCATGAACTTGCGTTCATACGGACCTGAACCGTACGCGTCTGCCAATTCCGCCACACCCGCGTGCTAGGGAATAATACTACAACATTTTGTTTTCTTCTAATGGAAAAACAATAGATATATAAGAAAATTCTTTTCAGCGGTAGAATATAGACAGTCACGGCCGACAAACACACTTTAAACACAGGAGGTTGCCGTGAGTGACTCGCGGTCACAGACCACGCAGACTACATATCTACATTCACCTTCTGCTCAGCAGGCATCACCTGCGGCTGAACCAGAAATTTTGCTGGACCGATATCGCGTTCTTGCTCGCAGAGGTAACGGAGGTTTTGGCACCGTTTGTACCTGCTGGGATACTCGTTTGCAGAGGCGCGTAGCCATTAAACGTATGCCATTGTTGGGAGCTTCCGAAACTCCCGGCGTGCTTGCTTCAACTGTTGACGAGGCTCTTTCTGAAGCTCGAACTGCCTGCTTATTGGCTCATCCCAACATTGTGACCGTCCATGACTTTGAGATTGAAGGCGATTACGCTTACCTGGTCATGGAGTTTGTTGATGGCCTTAATTTATCGGAGCTTTTGGCTCGCGTTGAGGGTGGCTACCTCACCTATGCCGAAGCAGCTCACATGGTGTCTTCACTTGCAAAGGCGCTTCACTATGCCCATGAAAACGGCGTGCTCCATCTGGACATCAAGCCAACAAATATCATGATTGACCGCCAGGGTACGGTAAAACTTGCCGACTTTGGTATGGCAACACTTGCCTCAGCTGCTGGTTATGGTGGTGCTCGCGGAGGTACGGTAGGCTACATGCCTCCTGAACAGGTTGAAGGCATGCTTGTTGACGAGCGCGCTGATATTTTCTCGCTTGCTGTTGTTCTGAGGCAGGCGCTAACGGGCGTCAATGTATTTGCGGGCAGAACGGCTAAAGAATCCCTTGATCACATCTACAAGGGCCCAAAGATTCCTCTGCTCAAAGAAGATCCCGAGGTCCCCTTTGCTGTAGATGCCGCCTTGACGCAGGCACTTTCCCCTGAACCGTCGATGAGACAAGGAAGTGTCTTGGAGTTTGCACAAGAAATTGTGACTCCTCTTGGCGGCGAAAAGCAGGGCGAGAAAAGCCTCAAATCCCTGGTGGAACAGTCGGAAGAAGAGGAAACCGAGACGTGGGACGTCAAGCATCTTCCACTCTCAATCCGCTTCCCCTGGCTGCCCTCGGCTGCCGTGCGTGGCACAACCGCCTTGGTCACCGGAGTTCTTCTCGCCCAATTGTTCCAGCTTATTGCTCCAGAATCGCTTACGTTTATTGTGGTTGGCTCTCTTGTGGGGGCTGCAGCTGCCGCTCTTTGGACGCCCTTAGGATCCGCGCTTGTCATCGCGTGCGCGGTGTACGCTTTGGCAAGTATTAGTCCTACCAGCACTTCGTTTCCGTTTGCGACGCTCGTAACCTTGGTGAGCGTTATCTGGTGGGCGTTTGCGGGAAGAGTCTCAAAATTCAGCAGCATTAACTGCCTCTTAGGCGCCTTGTTGCCTGCTCCGGTTTCAGCTCCAGCACTAGTTTCTACAACAATGAGACCTCTTCCTGCAGCTTTAACAGGAGCCTTTAGCTTTCTCTTTGGAACACTGCTTGTCAAAGGCTTGTCTTTTGGCTTTGCTGCAACACCCCTTGCCTATGACTACACCTCACTGGCCTCGGGCCTTCCGTTTTGGACTCGTTTGGGAGCATGCGCTCTATCTGCTCTTTTGGGATCGCTGATAAGCCAAAAAAGACGACGCGGATGGGCGGTTTTTGGACAAATTGTCTGCGCCTCATTGCTTTCAGGTGGCTTTATATGGGCAGCTTGGATGGAGAATTCCAATTTTTGGGTAGTTGAAAGTATAGTTTCTGTATTAATTACGGTATTCTTATGTGTACTTGTATGTATTGCAATTGTCCTGATAGGTCCACTTCAAGTGGATCAGGAAGGCGAGGAATTAGATGAGCTTTCTTAGTGACTTTGAAAACCGTATTGGTTCGGTCTTTGGTGCCGCACCTCAGGGATACGCAGAGCCTTTCTCTTTTAAGAAGCTTGCCAAACGCGCAGCTAAAGAGATGGAACGTGAGACGTATGAAATCGACGGTGTAGACACTGCACCAGCCCTGTATACCGTTTTAGTTGCTCCTCAAGACGATTCACTAATGCGTCCTCTTTATGCTGATCTAACTGCAGAGGTTTCTGACTTTGTGGCTACTCAGGCTCAGCAAAAAGATTATGTATTTGTTGGCCAGCCACTTGTTCGTTTTATGGTTGACCCTTCTTTGAAGCCTGGAAAATTTGCTGTCTTTGCAGAAAATGTTGACGGCAATACGCTTGACCAGCTGCGCAATGAAGAGCGCGCGTTCTTGGGCGGAAACTCCAGCGTTGGAGGAGCTGCAGCTCAAATGCCTCAGCAGCGCAATTCTCACGCCGCTGTTCAGCCAGAACCACAGTCAGAGCCAGACCCAGACCCTCTGTCTGTAGTTCGTCCTGTTTCTGCAGATAACGCAACGCCAGAGGTTTTGGGAGATCTTGCTGGTACAGACGCCGGTCTTGCGGTAATGCCACCAGACTTTGTTGAGGCTCAAGGCGCAATTCCTGTTGTTTCCGCAGCTGAGTCCACTCCTATGCCTGTTCTTCCAAGCTCAAACGGACTTCCAGACCTTCCAGTTAACGGAGCTATCCCAACAGCGGCTCCTGTCCCTATGACACAGCGTCGTATCACGCCTTCCCTTGATGCGCAGCTCAATGGCATGGGAGGTCGTCCTTCTCGCAATTTGCAGGGCACGCCACGTGCAAACATGGACGCTACCTGCATTTTGATTGATCGCCAAAGCGGTCGCTCGTATCGCGTTGAGGCTCCTCGCGCCATCATTGGTCGCGAGCGCTCTCAGGCAGACGTTGTTTTGCGCGACCCTAACGTTTCAAGACGTCACGCCGAGATGACCTATGACGGTCACGATTGGCATATTGCTGATTTGCACTCCACTAACGGAACGCTTGTCAACGATATCGACGTAGATGAGGTAATTCTGCGCGACGGAGACCTCATTACCATTGGTCTTATGGACCTTCAGTTCCGGGAGAACTAATGATTGATCTGATTCTCTTTGCAGGACGCGTTCTGCTTGTTGTCCTGCTGTACATCTTCCTGTTCTCAGTCATGCGCACGGGCATTGGTCTTGTCCGCGGACAGCGCAAAGACGGAGCTATTTGGTCCGTTGATGTCGAGAAGGGCGTCAAGTCCTTACGTGGTCTGCACGTAGATATCTTGGGACCCGTTGTTATTGGACGCTCCCCTTCTTCTGACATTGTGATTGACGAACCTTACGTTTCTGCATCACATGCCCGCTTTACCATCCAGGGACCCGCTCTGGTGCTTGAAGACCTTGGTTCCACAAACGGAACTATGGTTAATGGTCACATCATCGAGCAGCCTGTTACCCTTCGCGACACAGACGAAGTCCAGGTCGGCGATGTGATTATGCGTGTTGGACGTCGATAAGAGGCTCATGGTTTCTTCTGATACAACACATATTTCTGATACACCTACACAAGAGCCCGTGAGTGCTCCTGGTCGTTGTGAGCTGCCACTTGATGGTCGTTGTGACGCAGAGGCGGTTTCTGGCTCTAACACCTTTATTTCTTGGGGCGCCCGCTCTGACGTGGGATTAGTTCGCGAGCATAACGAGGACTCGTTCCTTTTGCGCACTCCCCTTTTTGCCATCTGTGATGGTATGGGAGGTCACGCCGCCGGTGAGGTAGCAAGCTCCATTGCTGTTAAGGTTATTGCCGAACAGGCACCAAGTACCGCTGACGATGTCCGTCTTGGCGCTGCAATTGAGGCCGCTAACCAGGAAGTTATTGATGCTCCTGCAAAGGGTATTGGCAAACCTGGCATGGGCTCCACTGCCTCTGCCGTCCTCATTGAGGGCAATCAGATGGCCGTTGCTCATGTTGGTGACTCTCGTATTTACCTGCTCCATCATGGCACGCTGGTCCGCATTACTCATGACCACAGCTACGTTGAGGAACTCATTGATTCTGGTCAGATTACCGCTGATGAGGCTCGCACGCACCCTTCTCGCTCGGTAGTTACGCGAGCTCTTGGCTCTGATCCAGACATGTATGCAGATCATTTCTCGCTTGAAGTATCTGATGGCGACCGCATCATCTTATGCTCCGATGGCCTTTCTGGCATGGTGCCCGACGATGAAATTGAAGCCATTGCTGTCTCTAACGTCACGCCACAAAAGGCTGCCGATAACCTTGTTTCCGCAGCTCTTACCTATGGCGGCTCAGACAACATTACCGTTATTGTCATTGACGTCTTAGACGACGGCATAGCCGATCAAACCAGACGTCACCTTACCCGTGGCGTCATTGCAACGTTTATCTCGTTTCTTGCACTCTTTGCTGCCACTGTTGCCGTGTTCTTCCTGTTTGTAAGTAGCGAGTGGTACTTAGGTATTAACGGAACTACCGTTGGCGTTTATCGAGGTATTCCTACAACAATCGCCGGCATAAACATGTCTTCGCTTGTTGAGACTACGTCTATTGAAATAAAAGATTTGCCTGACGCAGTTCAAGACTCACTAGCCGAAGGAATTCGCGTTAAGAACGAGGATGAAGCACATAGCACCGTCGAGAATTACCGCAAACAAATTGACGACGCCAACACTAAAGCGGTCAAAAAGAAAGAAGACGCCCAGTCTGGCGGAACACCCACAACAGAATCAACAACGTCAACAACAAGTTCGGGAGGTGAGTAGGAATGGAAAAAGCAGGTGGATTAAGGCGTAATACAGAGCTCTTCTTACTATTTGTAGGAGCAATCCCTGTATTTCTGCTGTACGCCATGTACATGATTACTGCTCGCTCAACGCTCAGCCTTGAGACAATGGCCGTTCCTATTGGTCTCTTTGCAGCATTTACCGTGGCTCACATTGCTATTAGGTTCCTTGCTCCCGCAGCAGACCCCGCCATTCTCCCTATTGTGTTTGTGCTTTCGGGAATTGGCATCACCATGGTCACCAGACTTGCGCCAAATCTTGCAGTCAACCAAACGATTTGGCTCTTTATCTCTGTTGTTGTGATGATTGTGGTACTAGCGGTCATTAGAAACCTTGACGCGTTAGCACGCTACAAATACTCCATTGGTATTCTCGGCGTCATACTGCTTCTTCTGCCAATTGTTATTGGCCAGGACCGCTACGGCGCAAAACTCTGGATTTCTTTTGGCGCATTCACCTTCCAGCCTGGCGAGCTTGCAAAGATTGCCATTACGCTCTTCCTGGCGTTTTACCTTGCACTTAATCGAGAAGCCCTGTCGGTCTCCATGCGTTCTTTTGGACCTTTCCGCATTCCTCGCTTCAAAATGCTGCTGCCCTTGTTTGTCATGTGGGGCATCAGTCTGATTGTTGTTATTTTTGAACGCGACCTTGGTAGCGCTCTGCTCTTCTTCGTGTTCTTTGTCATCATGCTCTATGTGGCAACAGGCCGCGCTAGCTACGTTTTTGTCAGTATTGCGCTCTTGGCTATTGGCGGCGTGGTGCTTTACCACTTCTTTGGTCACGTTCAGACTCGTGTCAACATTTGGCTTGATCCGTTCAAAGATCCCGCTGGAGACGGCTACCAAATTGTCCAGTCCCTCTATTCCATCGCAGATGGAGGTCTTGCTGGCACCGGAATTGATAAGGGAATGCCTACGCTGATTCCTATTGTTGAGTCTGACTTTATTTTCTCGGCCATTGCTGAGGAGCTGGGACTCTTTGGCGGAGCGGCAATTATTACCCTGTTCCTGCTGCTTACGGTGCGTGGTCTTGCAACAGCTGCTCGCGCAAAGTCCGATTCATCTGCTTTTGCGGCTGCTGGTCTTACCAGTGTTTTGGCGTTCCAAACCTTCCTCATTGTTGCAGGCGTTACTAAGCTCATGCCTCTTACCGGCGTTACCCTACCCTTTATGAGTCAGGGCGGCAGCTCTCTTCTTTCCAGCTTTATCATTGTTGCCCTGCTGCTCAGAGCGGGTGACGAGGGAACTGGTCGCGAGACAGAACTTGAGCCAAGTAAAAAAGTGCTTGATTCACAAAGACTTGAAGTTTCTTCCGGCGGGGCTCATGCCTCCTCTGTTCTGCATGGCAGCCACATCCGTGGAGGCTTTGGTCTGCAATCTGAAGAGTCTGGTGTTCTGGGACGTGTTGCTCTCGGAAAACGTCTGACCAATTTGGTTACCGTATTTACCCTCTTCTTCACCGTTCTTCTCGGCAACTTGACCTTCTTGATGGTCATTGACGCACCTAGACTTCAGGCGCTCCCTACCAACAACCACACTATTGCTAAGAGCGCATATGTTCAGCGCGGCGCCATCATGACTTCTGACGGCGTCACCCTGGCAGAGAGCGTCAAGCAAGACGACGGCACCTACGTGCGCAACTATCCGCACGACGGCATGGCTTCTCACACCGTTGGCTACATCTCTACCCAGTACGGAACTGCAGGTATTGAGTCCTCCATGAACGAGACACTCACCGGACACGCAGATCATTCCGACTGGAGAAGCGCTCTGTACTCGATGGCTGGCGTCAATACCGCTGGTTCAAGCGTTGTTTTGACCATCAACTCTCAGATGCAGGCCGTGGCAGAGGCTGCACTCCAGGGATATTCGGGTT
This sequence comes from Atopobium sp., assembly GCA_015259105.1. GTDB lineage: Bacteria > Actinomycetota > Coriobacteriia > Coriobacteriales > Atopobiaceae > Lancefieldella. The sequence goes on from JABZGZ010000022.1 coordinate 8,782, forward strand.
CTATTGTTGTCATGGATCCAGCTACCGGAGCTGTACTTGCAAAGGCTTCTAGCCCTTCGTATACCCACGCTGAACTGGGCACCATTATCGAATCCGGCACTGGCAGTCAGCTGGTCGACAGAACTACCCAGGCGCTCTACTCCCCTGGTTCATCGTTCAAGACCATTACACTTTCTGCTGGTATTGATACGCACAAAACCACGCTGGACACCACGTATCCTGCTCCAGGAACCATGGAGCTTGGCGGCGGCACCATCCACAACTACGCCAATGAGGACATGGGCACCATTCCTCTGCGCGAGGCGTTTGCCCGCTCTTCCAATACGGCTTTGGCGCAGCTTGGCGTCGCGCTTGGTGCGGACAACCTGGTCAGCTATGCGCGTGCCTTTGGTTATGGCACCGCACTTGGTCAGGACTTCTCCACAACTCCATCGCTGATGCCAAATCCTGCCGAGATGACCACCTGGGAGCTTGGCTGGGCAGCTTGCGGCCTTCCTGTTGGAGAGCACGCAAGTCCTGCAGGTCCTCAGACTACCGTCATGCAAAACGCTGTTGTAGCTGCAGCAATTGCTAACGGCGGCGTAGTTATGAACCCTTACATTGTTGATCGCGTTCTCTCACCAGAGGGAGCTGTTGTTTCTACAACGTCACCAAAATCGCTTGGTCAGGCAGTGTCTGCAGATACCGCCGCACAGGTTCGAGAAGCAATGCTGGGCGTTGTTGAATCCGGCACCGGTATGGGAGCGCGCGTTCCGGGTGTCAAGATTGCAGGTAAAACAGGTACGGCAGACGTCGAGAACGGTAACTTTAACTCGTTCTTCATCGGTTTTGCGCCCTACGACCACCCAACCCTTGTTGTTTCCGTTGTCATCGAAGGCAACGGCGAGAACGTCTTGGGTTACGGTGCTCAGGTTGGCGGCCGTGTTCTTGCGCAGTGCCTGAATATCCAGGCTTTGGGAGCTGCTTCGTAGCGCTCAAAACATCGCACGGTCTTCTCCCCAAGTAGTTGGGTGTGTTCTAAGATAGTAAGTGACGTGGCGAGAAAATCGCACGCTTGATAGGAGTTGAGTTATGCCAGGTAGAATGCTCGGTGGGCGTTACCAGGTTCAAGACAAAATTGGTACCGGTGGAATGGCCACCGTTTACCGCGGACAGGACCAGGTTCTTGGCCGTACTGTTGCCATCAAGATGATGCTGCCTCAGTACGCAAATGACCCGTCCTTTGCTGCCCGTTTTAAGCAGGAGGCTCAGGCTGCAGCAGCACTCTCCAGTCCATATATTGTCTCGGTCTATGACTGGGGCAAGGACGGCGAATCCTACTACATTGTCATGGAGTATCTGCGCGGTACAGACCTTAAGAGCGGCATCCGCAAGCATGGAGCCCTTGATTCCCGTAAGGTGGCTCAGATTGGCTCTCAGATTGCCCAGGCGCTGTCTGTAGCACACCGTCACGACATCATTCACCGCGACATCAAACCACAGAACATCATGGTCCAGCCAGATGGCAACATCAAGGTCATGGACTTTGGTATTGCTCGTGCAAAGAACAGCAGTCTAACCACCGATAACTCTGTTCTTGGCACCGCTCATTATGTTTCTCCAGAGCAGAGCACTGGCAAGCCTCTGGGACCAACCACCGATATCTATTCCCTGGGTATTGTCATGTACGAGGCTGCTACTGGTCGCGTACCTTTTGCTGGCGACGACGCCATTAGTGTTGCTATGAAGCAGGTCAACGAGGCTCCTCAGCCACCATCGCTGATTAACCCCAACGTAGACCCCGCACTCGAGGCAATCATTCTTCGCTGCATGGAGAAAAACCCAGCTGACCGCTATCAGAGCGCTGACGAGCTTGCTCGTGCGCTGCGCGATTTCATTGCCGGCCGCGCCACCATTCCAAGCAACACCACCGTGAGCCCCCGCATTGTGACACCACCTCAGCCAACTTCCAGGCTTGATCGTCGCGGCATCGACGGCTCCAACACCTACATTACGCGCGGTGGCGACACTGGTCGCTTGAACCGCGTTCATTCTCGTGAAGAGGCCGATGAACTGGACAAGCGCGAGAATAAGCGTCACAAGCGCAACGTTATTCTCGGCATTTTAGGCGCTTTGGTTGTCCTGGCTCTTGCGGGCTTTGCTATCGCACAGATGCTCGGCAACTCGTCCCAGCAGTATCTGGTTCCACAGTTTGTTGGACAGACAAAAGACCAGGCAACTCAGGCACTAAATGCTTCTGGCAGCCACTTTAAGCTGGGAACTGTTACAGAAAGCTATAGCGATTCTGCACCTGAAGGCCAGGTCATTGACCAAACTCCAAGCGCTAACAGGCAGGCCGCTGAAGGAACTGCTATCAATCTTGTTGTTTCTAAGGGCGCCAAGCCCGCCGCGGCAGTTAAGGTACCTGACCTCACTAATAAGAGTCCATCAGAGGCTGAGTCCGCTCTTGCTGCTGTTGGCCTCAAGGCAAGAAATGGCGATTCAGTTGAGTCGGACGACGTTACCGTTGGTTACGTTGCAACTCAAGAACCAGCTGCAGGTAGCGATGCCAAAGCTGGCGATACCATCACCTATCACCTGTCTTCTGGCAAGGGTAAGGCAGATGTTCCAGACGTCACGGAGATGACTGCCGAGCGTGCATCTGATGTCCTGAAAGATGCAGGCTTCAAGGTAGATACTCAGCAGCAGCCTTCGTCGAGCGTGCCTGAGGGCCGCGTTATCTCCCAGTCTCCAGCTAACGGCAAGGCAGATAAGGGCTCTACCGTAACGATCGTTGTTTCGTCTGGCGCCCAAAGCGGATCTGTTCCAAGCGTTGTTGGCAAGGACTTTGAGACGGCTCAAACCACGCTTGAGAACGCAGGCTTCCAGGTCAACACCGTCTGGGTTTACGACGACAACGTCGCAACCGGTAACGTAGTTGGACAGACGCCATCAAGCGCCGCACCTGGTGCTACGATCACCATTCGCGTCTCCAGCGGACCTCGCCCATCAGCGTAAGCTCTGCGCGCACGGCGCGCTGTCGCGAACGTCGCGCGATAAGCGCCTCATCGAGTACGTTCAAGCCCTGCAACCGAGTTCGGTTGCAGGGCTTTTTGCTGCAGGAAAAATGGTTGAACACACCTATGACAGATAATCTGTCAAAAAGACGTATACATGACGCTGAAAATACCTCAAACGTGCAGATTATCTTCATTTGATGTGTAATATGCCCGCAATTGTGCAGATTATCTGTCATAGGTGTGTTCCTTAGAGGCGGAATTTACCTATAGTTAGATTTTTTATATTTCGCTATTCATTGTCAAGCATATTAGATGAAGTTTATGCATAAAGATGCATATCAAGTAGGGAGACCACCTGGGCGTCTGGCAGAATGCCCTTGGCTGTCTGATTATCTTAGTTAAAAGCTAGTCGATCCCCAGCGAGGTCTGCCAAAACGGCACTATTTTGAGCTATTTCGTATGCCCAGACTGAAAAGCCAACGCTAACACGCTGCAGAAAGAAAAAACCGACAGCGCTAAGCCGTCGGTTTGAAATCAATGGTGCCCCCGGGCCGATTCGAACGGCCGACACCCGCTTTAGGAGAGCGGTGCTCTATCCCCTGAGCTACGAAGGCATGTGGGATATTCTACTCACGTAGGCTCGCGTACGCAAATCTCGCTGCGAGCTGGCGGCTGCGTAACGAGGAGTACCATGCGTTCGGCATCGCTTACGCGCTGCGTGGCACGCCAGTGCTTACGGCGCAGAGCCGCCGCTACTTACGACGAGCCTTGCGCTCGGCCCTCTTTCTGTCGTACTCGGCCTGACGCTCAAGGTAGAAATCGTTGAGCTTCTTGTCGGTCATGCCAGCAACCTTAGCTTCAATCTTCTTACGAAGAGGACGCATCTTAAAGAAGCTGTAGACGACCGAACCAAAGATGCAGAAGTAAGCAAAGACCAGCATGATGGCAGAAATCATACCAACGCCAGTGTTCAAATCCCTGGACTCAGGAACCATATACGAAAGCACCAGCGTAATGATGGTTGCTACAAAGCCAAGGCCCAGGAAGACCCACCAAACGCGCTCGGCGCGATGATAGTCTGGATCTGCGCGCAGCATTGCCTCAAATCCACGGCTGCGGATATCCTCGCGCTCGCGCTGACGAGCACGTGCAGCACGCTTCTCCTCTTTGCTCTTTGGGGCGCTGGAGCCAGAACCAGAGCCACTCACGCGCACAGACGCAGCTGCCTCTCGTACTGGTTTAGCAGTAGCAGCAGATTTGCGACCAAAAGCGGAATACGAAGGACGCTCAGTCTCCTCAGAGTTTTCTTTCTTTGAAAGGCTTGCGGTAGCCTCACGCGCTTCTTTGGTTGCGCCTGTAATGGTGTCACGCAGTGACATTGGTCTCCTTCAGTGGTACAAACTCAGTACCCGTAATAATTTGGAATGCCGTACGATAGCGCTCGGACGTGCCCTCAATGACCTCTTCTGGAAGATGAGGTGGCTCTCCTTGCATGTCCCAGTGGGCTTTCAGCCAATCGCGTACATACTGCTTGTCGTAGCTTGGCTGAACGTGTCCCTCAGAATAACCCTCAGCAGGCCAGAAACGGCTTGAATCAGGTGTAAGGCACTCATCAATAAGTGTAAGTTTTCCGTCGATAAAACCAAACTCAAATTTGGTATCCGCAATAATAATTCCACGAGTTGCGGCATATTCTGCGGCAGCCTTATAAATTGCAAGCGAAGCTTCCTTCAGCTGAGTAGCAACATCCTCGCCAACAATCTCGCAGCAACGCTCAAACGAGATATTCTCGTCATGATCGCCAAGCTCAGCCTTAGTGGAAGGGGTAAAGATTGGCTCAGGAAGCTTTGAAGCCTCGGTCAAACCGTCAGGCAGCTTAATGCCGCAGACGGTGCCGTCCTGGTCGTAAGTCTTCTTGCCAGAACCAGTGAGGTAACCGCGGACGATGCACTCGATAGGCACTGTTTGAGCCTTCTTGACCAGCATAGCGCGGCCAGCAAGATACTCAGTGTAATCTGCAAACTGCTCAGGAGTCTGGTCTGGCAGAACAGAAATCATGTGGTTAGGCAGAAGATCCTTGAAGCGATCGAACCAAAATGCGCTAATACGTGTCAGAATTTCTCCCTTAAAAGGAATCTCGTCGGGGAGGATAAAGTCAAAAGCACTAATGCGATCGCTCGCAACCATCAAAAGTTTGTCGCCACAATCATAGATATCGCGGACCTTACCGTGCGAATCGGGACGAAGCTCAGCTCCAGCCACAATGACCTCACTTCTGCGCAAAGCGCGTTGTATTGCAGGACTTTTGATTGTACGGCAAAATGCCCAAAAATCGGCCTACAACAACGTTTCTGTAACAGAGATATTATTTTGGGTGAGCACCGGAAGATGCAGCGAGAAGGTAGTGCCTTTTCCAAGCTCGGATTCTACCGAGATGGTACCGTTGTGACGGTCCATAATCTCTTTTGTGATTGCCAGGCCTACGCCAAGACCGCCTGATGCGCGCTCACGGCTTTCTTCTGCACGCCAGAATCGCGAGAAGGTCTGTGGAATATCCTCAGGAGCAATTCCCATTCCGTCATCAGATACGGAAATAACCGCGTCGGTATCGTCAATTGAAACGGTTATGACAACATGGCCACCGTCATCAGTGTAGCGGATGGCGTTGCTCAGCAAATTAGTCAGGGCCTCTCGGATCAAGTCCGAGTCAATATCAACAAAACAGTTGCCCTCGGGCGTCATATCCACAAAGGTCAGCGTGCGATTATTCTCCTTGAAAAGCGTCTCCTGCACAGCAACAATACTTGCCACCATTGCCACCACATTAACGCTTTCTGGGTTGAACTTTGTCTTGCCGTTCTCAAGCCTTGAAAGGTGGAGCATGGCATCTACCAGGCGAGAAAGACGTCTACTCTCAGACACAATGTTTTCCAGGCGCTCTTCATCTGCAGGCAAGATGCCATCTTGAATTGCTTCAACGGTAGCCATAATTGCCATGAGCGGAGTTCTGAGTTCGTGCGCAACATCGCTGGTCAGACGGCGTTCAAGCTTAATGTCTCTTTCGAGTGAAGACGCCATGTCATCAAAGGTTTCTCCCAGGCGTCCCAGTTCATTCTCGCCACGGATACCTGAACGAGCAGCAAGATTGCCGCTTCTAATCTGAACAGCCGTCTCGGTAATGCGACGCATAGGCTTGGTAAGCGAGCGCGAAGCCAAAATGCCAATCAATCCAGACAGTGAGATTGCAATAGCTGCAGCAAGACTGATTGCCTGGTAGGAACCATTACGGAATGCAATGTCTCGCTGGGTTAAGAACGGCTCAGAACCAAACGTCCAGATTCTGATGCTGCCTACAGCTTCTCCTTGCAAGTTTTGAACAACTGCATACACCACAGCATCGCCTGTCTGAGGACCAGAGAGCGAACTGTTCACGCCAGGTCGACGTGCGTTTGGCGCCGAGTCGTCATACAGCACCACGCCAGAAACGTCTAAAACCTGGATGCCAATATCGGGATTAGACGATGAGGCTTGGCGCGCAATAGAAAGTACGTCAGCGTTCCAGCCGTCTGCACGCGCGTATGCTTGAGACATATTAAGCGCAGTGTTATCAACGGTGTTCTGCAAGTTCTCCCTGGTATAAGCAGTAAAGCGACTCTCCCACACAATACCCAAGACAGAAATAAGCACCAAAACCGTCATGACCGCAGTCAGCGCAAAAAACGCCGCCATGCGGGTAGTAAAGCTCTGAGTACCAACGGGATCAGGCTTAATAGTTTTGTAAGAACCCTCAGTTTCCGGAGGGTTCTTAAGAGAATTTGAATGATGTTTCTTGAAGAGCGCCAAAACTCTAGAGCTTAGGACTCGTGGCTAGCGTTGCCAGCCTCAAAGCGATAACCAACACCGTGAACAGTGAACAGCCAGCGAGGATTACGAGGATCGTCACCAAGCTTTGCACGCAAATTCTTGACGTGCGAATCAATAGTGCGCTCATAGCCCTCAAAGTCATAGCCCAGGACCTTCTCGACAAGCTCCATACGTGTGTACACGCGGCCAGGATAGCGAGCAAGGGTGGTGAGCAGCTTAAACTCTGATGCAGTAAGGTCAACTTCCTCGTTGTTAATGAGAATCTTGTGACCAGAAATATCAATGGTAAGCGTACCGTAATCAAGCACATCAACAGCAGTCTCTGGCTCAGAATACGTGCGGCGGAACAGCGCGCGAACACGTGCCACCAGCTCACGAGGCGAGAAAGGCTTGACAAGGTAGTCATCAGCGCCAAGCTCAAGACCAATAATCCTGTCTTCTACCTCACCTTTTGCGGTAAGCATAATGATAGGCACATTGGAGGTATCTCTGATTGCACGGCAAACGCGCTCTCCAGAAAGCTTTGGAAGCATGAGGTCAAGGATAACCAGGTCGAATGCATGTTTCTCAAACTCTTCAACTGCACTCTGACCGTCGCCAACACCCTTAACAACATAATTTTCGCGCTCAAGATATGCTGAGACGGCGTCACGGATGACTTTCTCATCTTCGACAATCAGAATTTTCTTCTCGTCGGAAGCCATTGTCTCCCCTTTTCTTTTGCCCTGCATGTATGTGCTTATGGCACATTACGATTATTCATTAATTATTTGTATTCATTCTATCGCTATGCCTACAAATAATCTACAAAGAAAAAACACGAACTGTCACGGAAGCAGGATATCCGCTGGTAGGGTCTTTAACAGTGGAGTAGGTTACAAAAGAATCACAGTTACCTTCTCGGGCAGGGAATTCTCCGTAATCAACACTTCTATCCATTGAATAAAGCCAGTTTGCCGTTTGATTCTGTGTATCAACAAGCACGTAAGAAGCACGACTCTTAATAATATAAAGGCTTCCTTTACCTGCAGCTATTGCATAAGGCTCGCGTTCAATGATGTAAGGATTTTCTCCTGAAGCAGGCAAGATATACGTTCCCATCTTGCCCAAAAGACCGCCCGAGTCATAACTTGCTTCAACAGACACAACAAACTTATCGTCTACGCGACTCGCTACAAAAGGCTTAACAGACTGAGGCATAACAAGCTGGTCAACCTTAGTTTTGAGGTTATCGCCCAGTAGGTATGCCGTAACACCATAGTAGGTGCCCTCAGAGGCACGAACTCGAGGAGTAAGGGTGACTACTCCCTTAGAGATAGATGGCGCAGTAGCAAATCTGCCTGGAGATTCAACGGCATCCGTTCCTTCTGAATCACCTACTCGCCACACGTAGCAGTGAGAAGACTCACGGGTTTTCTCGCCCGAAGAAGAAGGCTGGACAAGCCAAACCACCTTATCGTCTCCGCAGGCAAATGGTGCAGGATCCCAGTTTTTATCGGCCTTGTACAGTACCTTTGCGTCACCTGTGAGCTTGCCGTCAGAAAATGGTGCAGCGAGAAGTTCCCAATCAAAAGTTGTGGTATCCACCTCGACCCATGCGTACACAGAGTCAGAGCAGCGGACGTCGTAAATAACGGCGGTAGTATTGTTCATCTGAGCTGTAGGAACAACGTCAACTACCTGGCCAGACGTCAGCGAGAGAGCAGAGCCCTTTACCATAGGCGTAGCAGATGCGCCAGCCGTGGTGACGGGAATCCAATTTCCATCGGCTGGATGCAGCACGCTTCCCAGAGGGAGCGTCCAGGTCTGGCTTGGCTGAGCAGCATATTCCGTCGAGCTATAAGAGTCCAGCACATTTGTGCCAGAAGACTCGTCAAGTACCAGCGGTTTTCCTGCATCTCCCGCGCCTTCTTGATGAGAGCAGCCAGCCGCGATGCTAATTGCACCTGCAACTACGACACCAGCCGCTCCCGTCTTGAAGAAGTTGCGACGAGAAATGTTCCCAAATAAAGACACGATTTAGTCCAATTCAAGATGCTCAAGACGGTCAAACAAAACGTTTGAACGGGTAAGGAATGCGCGAGGATCAAAGATTTTCTCAAGCTCCTCATGGCTCAATGTGCAAGCAGGGTCTGCCTCAAGAAGCTCCTGATAGGATGGTCCTTCCTTGCACTGCTGAATATCTGCCCAAACCTTCATAGCGTTAGACTGGACAATCTTGTATGCCGCTTCGCGAGTAATACCAGTGTTTACCAGGGCAAGAAGAACCTTTGACGAGAAGAGCATGCCGCGGGTCTTATTGAGGTTTGCCATCATCTGCTCTGGATACAGA
>JABZGZ010000023.1 GCA_015259105.1 Atopobium sp.
CTTTTTAACAGATTATCTGACTTAGGTGTGTTTTGAACTGCCTCCTATTTCTCGTGTCCAAGAAATGGGAGGTAGTTCACATCTTAGCGACAAGGCGTTTTTGTGTATGTAACGGTTCTTAGGCGAGAAGAACGTGATGTAGATCTTCTACCGTATCTACAATTGCAACCGCTCCCGCATCAATAAGCTCCTGTTTATTGGTAGTTTTGCCATACAGAACGCCAATGCACGGAATCTTATTTGGGAATGCTGCTTCCATATCAAAACGACGGTCGCCAATCATGACGCTTTCAGAAGCTTCAAAGCCAAGCTGGCGCATAACGTGAGCAATAGCAGTGATTTTATCAGTTGCTGCCTCATCTATTCTTCCAGCATAGGTATCAAGAACACCAATAAGGTTGTTGTCCCTAAGGCCCATCTCTAGCATGGGCTGATTCTTTGAGCTTGCTACCGCAACCTTTTTACCGGCGGCATGAAGGTCATCAATGAGGTCTCTCATTCCCTCAAAGAGTGGCCATTTTCCTGTAGTTACATAAAGCTCTCGGTAACGCTTAGTAACCGCAGCAGCGTCCTCATGGCTGAGTCCAAAGACCAGCTCAAACGCATAAGGAAACGGTGGTCCTACAAGCTTTTTAAGGTCTGATTCTATAAAGTCTGTGTGACCGCAGTCTGTCATTGCCATCTTCGCGGTAGAAACAATGGTGGGCAACGTGTCTGCCATAGTCCCATCAAAATCAAAAATAATAAGCGAGCGATTCTGCAGATCTGAAATTACATCAGAAGCTATCAGTGACTTATTTGTATCAGTTACGTTTTGCATTATTGCCATGTCAATCCAATCATCTATGTATGTGAGTATACCGTTCATGGCGCAAAACTAACCAGTCAATGACATTTTCTTCTCGCCTGCCGAATTAACTATTGACAGCTGAAATGTCGTACACCAGCAAAGGTATATAGTTAACTATAGATGAATCAGTATGCCTAACTTGGGAGGTGTATGATGACTCGTCAGGAAAATAATCCAGAAGCTAAGCAACCTGGAAGAAACAGGCTTGGAAAACTCTATCCGTCTCTCGTCAATACAGACGTTCTGCCTGATGAGTCTCTAGACGCTGCCCAAAATAATCAACATGTTGGTTCTATTGATCAGACTGGTTGGCATACAAAGCTCAATATTGAAGCGCTTTCTCTTACGCTTACAGAGTCCATAACCCCTCTTGAAGTGCTTAAACATTTTGTAACTACAGCATTTTTGCGTGAAAAAGATTCTCACCGAAAAGGTGGATCTGTTGCCATCCCGCCAAGTGATTTTGAACTGCATCTAGCCCAGCGACTAAAAGATGCCGGTGTTCTCGATGCGCAAGACATTACTATCCCCTGCCGCGTGGTGCGCCTGCGTACCAATGGCCTCTTTTATCTGCGCGCTAATCAAAAAACACTTTCCTATGAACAGAAGATTCAGCTCCTTACTATTGAGAGCGCACTGAACACTGCCCTCTTTGCAGAGCGATACTTTCTTGATGCAAATATGGCATCTGAACTTGACTTACTTGCTTTTGAGCAAAAGATTGTCTCTACCATGATGAAGCAATCTCGCCCCCGTTGTGCCACTACTCAAAGCACCCAAGAAGACGGCGAGTGGGTTGTCCGCAAAGCCATCTCTCTACACATTGAAAGCCTGCGTCTATCTCAGCGTCTTGTCACTGAGTTTAGGACCAACGTACACAAAGGTATTGCTGCCTTTAGAGTGCATCTGGCCCTTCCTGAGCAATTCCCAAGAAGCTTTCTTAGCTCAGATGGAAGCATCAAAGAGGCAACCTTTGATGATCTCTGTCGTGCAGCCACCGCTTATAACTTACATCTTGGTATGCTCATCACCGCAAGTGCTTTTAGAAGCTCGAAGAGGATTAACGAGGTATGGCTCTCTGGCATATGCAATACAAACAAGCTGCATGCCTGTCTTTTCTCGTTCCACATTACTCGCAAGCAATTTGAAGATACAAACATTACAGAAGAGACTAATCCGCTTTCTGTCTATCAGCTCTGGAACGCGCAAATCGACGAGGTAGATGGCATCCTACGCTCAGTCCATCCACTCTTCACCTTAGATGATGAGATTTTCTGTCCACCAAGTAGATACGATTTTGTTGAGTCTTCTCAAAAACGTCTTGATAGCGTCGCAGCTCACGCGCTAGGCACCGATGAAGTGTCGGGGCTTTCTATTGATGAAGGTCAGGCGCGAGAAGAAATTATCACCAAAATTTTGCGCAACCTCTCTTCTTCTACAGAAGAAAACGTCCGCACTATCTTGTCGTATACCGCAAACTCTACCGATCCTACGGTGCGAGCAGCGGGAGAACGCGTGGTTTCTCGCTTTATTAAGGGCACGCTTGCAGAAGATGACTTTGAGGCTATTTCAGAAGAGTTTGTTGACGGAGGCGTTCTTTCCTTGGCGGTTACCAAGGCCCAGCGTCTTATTAGCGAGAAAAACTATCAAGACGCAGAACTGCTCCTACGTGAAGCGCTGGACTCCGTTGATGGCAATAACACCTACACGGACTCAAGCACTACTCAGTGGCGTGTATTTATGAACTACGTCGATCGCGTACTTTACAACAGAATTCTCTCTAATCCCGAGAAAAATACTCGTCTAGCTCCTATGTCTTACTTTGAGGCTCACCTTTTGGTATCTATTGCTCAGACGCTCCAAGGACAAACTCAAAATGCTCTCCAGCACGCGAGAAGGGCTGTTGAGATTGCTCCTCTTAGCATGAGTGCAAGGCTACACCTCTCTCACTGTCTTGAAGAGTCGCTTGATATTACAGCTGCGGCAGATGAACTCAAGAAGCTCCTGCTGCTTGCCCATGACCCAGAGAGTATCGGATTTGGTTATTACCGCATGGCGTTCTTCCAATGGAGACTCAGGCATCTGAAAGCCGCCCAAGCTTGTTATCAGTTTGCCTTGAAGTTCTTACCAGGAGCTACATTTATTATTGGCACTGAGACGGCTATTCTTGCGCAAACAGAGCCTGAGTTTAGCTGCGATGAAATGAGCGATGATGAGATTTACGCCACGCTCATAGAAAATCAAATTCCTGTTGCTCCAACAGATGAGGTCTCTACTATTTTCTTAGATGGTACGCGAGCCTCGCTTGATGCAGAGCTTTTTAGTGTGGCTAAGAACTTCATGATGAACCTAGGAATTATGACTAAAGATGACGTCTACTTTGACATGCTCAACTCCATTGAAGGAGAGCCTGATAGATAAGATAACTCAACTCAACTCAAACTCACAAAGAATTGGCATAAAAAAAGGAGTTCCGATTTCTCGGAACTCCTTTTGCACAATGTGCTGTGGCTTTTACAGCTCATTCATTACGCGAACAAGCTTTACAGCATAGTTCTTATCCATTGCCCACGTTCCAGCAAGCTTGCGGATAATGTTAGCTTTCTTAGCAAGAATCCATGCTCCGTAGCGCTGGTCAACCTCTCGAGCTTTGCTTGGATCAACGGTCAGTGGCTCATAGCCTGCGTATGCACGAAGGTGCAAAGCCTGCGCGCGGAGTCCCTTAAGAACGGTATCAAATGAGAGACCACGCTCTCCGTCTCCAGTTGCACCCATACCACCAAAGTTGCACTGCTCAGGAAGAACATCGCCACCAAAGCGAAGGTTACCTGTCTCAATCATGACCTGCGCATAGAGAAGCTCTGGACGAACTCCCTCGTCAATTGCAGCCTGCCATAGCTGGTTTACAAAATCAGTTCCTGTTGCAGCGCCCTTCTCGGCATAGACAGCTGGATAAGCAGAACCTACGCGCTTGTTGAAATCTCGCTGGAGGTCCTCTTTCGTGACAAGAGGTGCTCCAAGAACGCTGGTGCGATCAGAGAAATTACCGCGAGTTGGCTCAATTGGAGAATCGTTATCAGTAGGGGTGTTGTTAGCGTCTCTATTATCTCCACCGTTATCGCTGTCAACGTTTCCACCTCTACCGTTATTGGTATCAGTAGGCTTAATGTTGAGAACACCATATGTATCTGCGTGTACAACACGACCATCTGAAAGCGTGATGTCTTGGTTACGGAGCAGGCCATTATTCTCGTCAAAGTAATAATATGAACCATTGATTGATTGCAGACCAAAGAGGGCGCCGTGCTCAGTAGTAGTTGGATCAAAATACCAGGTCTTTCCATTTGGAGTATTAAACCAACCAGATGCCAAAGCACCGCTTGATTGAGCCCAAGCCCAAATATTGTTAGGCAACGCAATCCAACCATTAGAGGTCATGCCATTGTTTACGTCGACATAATACGAGCCACTAGAAGTCGAAAAAACGCCGGTCTTCATAAGTGGGTAAGTTGCATTCTCATCAAAGTAGAACCACTTACCGTTAGGCATATACTTCCAGCCAGCATAAAGAGAGCCATCTGAATTTGCCCATGCCCAATTACCATCAGCAAGGCTAATCCAGCCGCCATAAAGAAGACCATGAGTAACATCAATGTAGTACTTCTGATAGCCATCGGACATCAAACCAAAGGTAGCGCGATAGTTGTTATTACTATCAAAGTAGAACCATTTGCCGTTAGGCATACGTTTCCAACCGGCTTGCAATGAACCATCTTCTGTTGCCCATGACCAAGAATCGTCAGGCCAGTGAATCCAATTATTCTTTACAAGGCCATTCACTTCATCAAAGTAATAAGACTTACCTGAAATGGTCCTCTGACCAAGAGCGGCAGCGTTATGAGATGCAGCTGCGTCAAAGTACCAAACTTTACCATTTGGCGTAGTAAACCAGCCAGAAACAGCAATTCCCCTAGCATCAAAATAATGCCAGCCATCATCGTCTTTAAGCCATCTGCTTACGTAAGCAGTGCCGTTGTCGTCGGAATACATCCATCCTTCAGCAGCTCTGCGCCAGCCATAGGATTCTTTAATCTTAGCGTCATAGTTTGTCTGTCGGGTTACTTCTTGACCGTCAGAAGATCTTGCTGTGATATACAGGGTGTAACGGCCGCTAGCAGGAAGCGTAAAGGTAGACGAAGTTGCCGTTGTATTAGATGCAACCGTTACCTTTGTTCCGTCTGGACCAACATAGCTATAAGTAAATGTTGCGTCAGTAACTACGCCAGTAAGAACTGGTTTTAAAGTGACATCGTTATCCTTTTGAGCTACTGAAACACTACTCATGCTCCACCAGGTATCAGAGCTGTACATTTCCCAAATTGCCCATGCATCTGCCCAGCCAATGTAGTCAACCTTGGAATTATCGCCAAGGTCTTTAAACTCAGCAGCATGTGCTGGATTAGAGATGAATTGATGCTCAATAATTACGCCAAGAATTCCCTTTTGACGAGCATAGCGGACAATACCGTAATAATCGGACTCATCGCCATTCTCGTAATAGTCTGTTCCGTATTGGTCGTTGTAGCCACGTTCTGTTGCGCCGTCACCGCGGGTAACAATACCAACTTTATTTCTGAGGTAATAGTTAACCTTGCCGGCAAAAATTTGACCGGAGAGATAAAGATCATAGTTGTAGCTTACCTTATGAGGAACAAGTACCTCTGAGCCCGTTGCAGATGCAGGGCCGGCATTGTAGTGAAGCGAGATGATGGCACAAGCGTTTGCGTCAACAGCACGCTGTACGCGCGTCTTGATCGATGGATCCTCGTGTTCTCCACGAACAACAACAACCTGTACACCCCATTTTTCCAGATACTTCTTGGCGTACATGGCAGTTGCCCAAGCCAGATCTCCCTCTTTGAGTCCAAAGTAGGTAGCACCTGGATCTCTGCCTTCAAGGCCATCACTGTGACCTGGGTCAAGCGCAATAGGTCTGCCAGTTGCACGAGCAAGTGCTACGGCATCTTTTAGTGATTCACTCTGGATAATGTTTCCTTGGGCATCCATTGTGGTGTAGGTAGTTGCATATGCGCTTTGAACTGTTGTTGCAAACAGTGCCATGACAACAAAGAACAAAACAGCAAGCAATTTACCGCGAGTATTAAATAAGCTGCGTTTCATGCGGTCCTCCGAAAAGTATTGGTTTACTCCTCTTCATACTTGTTAAAAGTTTACACTAGACTGGCACGTCAACAATAAAAAACACAAGCTCACCGCAACTTGATTGGAACTCTGTGATTTTCTCGACACTTGAAGATATTCTTGCAACAGATTTTGAAGCAGCAATCTTTGATTTTGATGGCACTATTGCTCATACACACCATATTTGGAAGCTTGTTGACCAGGAGTTTTTTGAGTCGCGAGGAATCCCTTACACTCCAGAAATTGGCAAGATTCTCTCCCCTCTTGGATTTGAAAGAGGAGCCGAATGGGCAATTGCCACCTATGGGCTAAAGGAAGATTCAGAAGAAATTGTTGCCGAGTGGAAAGAGCTGAGTAAAAGCTTCTTTGTAAACTCCGTGCAGCTTAGACCTGGTATTGTTGATTTTATTGGCAAGCTACAAGAAAAAGACATCCCTACTGCATTAGCAACTGTCAACGAGCCGGAGCTTCTTGCTCTTCTTGAGCCTCGTTTACATCTATCCACTCTGTTTGATACTCAGGTGTTTGCAGCAGATGTTGGATCTGCAAAAGATGAGCCTCATCTGTATCTTGAGGTGCTTAAACGCCTTAATACTCCAGCCGAGAAAACAATACTGTTTGAAGATATTCCATTGGCTCTTCAGACAGGAAATTCTGTTGGCCTTATCACCTGTGCTGTTAATTGTGATGATGAGCATCAAGATATCGAGAAACTCTCTGAACTTGCCGACCTTACCATCAAGCATTGGTATTAAAGCTCTTGGTAACTGTAACTGTAAAAATAGCGATGTAACAAAAAAGGAGACCCGAAGGTCTCCTTTTGATGGTAGTGTTCGCAAGTACTAGATCTTGTGGACGCTAGAAGCCTGGAGCTTACCGTTCTGGCCGGTGGTAATCTCAAACTCGACAGGCTGACCCTCATCGAGAGTCTTGAAACCGTCCATCTGAATCTCGGAGAAGTGTACGAACAGATCGTCGCCATCCTCACGAGAGATGAAGCCGTAACCCTTGTCTGGATTAAACCACTTTACAGTACCCTGAGCCATTTCGTGCCTTTCTTTCTTAGCCCCGCAGGGCAAAACTGCGCCTGTGGAGCGCGATACCGTGACGTTTCGCCACGTGGAATATAATAACCTTAATCAACAACTTATGTGGCGAGAAACCACTCATGGAGATTTTCACACCATCTACCGGAAGAGCCACAGGTAATCAAGCTGTTTTCCAGCATTTATTTATGGATATATCTGCTATTAAACGTTTTTTATCTCATTAGTTGAGCATTTTTTCATAGAAGATAGAGAATTTGTATAGGATTAATTTACGGGAACAATAACAGACATATCAAACTATTATTTATATAGAAAGTTATCCCTTCAAAAAAGGATATGACAATGGAGAAGAAGATGCGTTTTTCCTACAGACCTTCTACACAAAAGCTTATTGCGGTTGCTTCGTTGAGTGCAGCTCTACTTTGCGGACTCCACGCTGCTCCTGCTCTTGCAGAGACTACTGATACATCCGCAGTAAATGCTCCTGCTGTAACAACTGAAACTACTGCAACATCTGAAAATACTTCTCCTACAGCGCCTGAAAACTCTCAGCCTGCTTCACCTGCTTCACCTGTAGCACCAACGACAACTGCTCCAACAACAGACCAGACACCAGCAGCTCCAACAGAGAATACAACGCCAACCCCTCAGTCTTCTGGATGGAGACAAGAAAACGGTCAATTCCGCTATTACAAAGAAGATGGAACACTTGTCACAAGTCAGTGGATCAAAGATGATTCTGGTTGGCACTATATAGACGCTGCTGGTAATGCAGTCAAGGGTTGGTATACAACGCCTAATGGTAAAACTTGGTATTTTGACCCAACTGACCCGCTGCATAAGGCAATCTTCGGTGAAACTGAAATTGATGGTAAGTTTTACTACTTTGATTCAACAGGCGGACTTGTAACAAATGGATGGGTATATCGTTCAGCAAGTTCTTGGTCATGGGCAACTGAAGATGGTACTTACTATTCTGGATGGAAGCATATGCCTAACGGCAAGTGGTTCTATTTTGATCCAGAAGATCCTCGTCATCATATGTTAATTGGAACAATTCAGGTTTCTGGTACCTCATATTACATTGATGAATATGCAGGTATGATTTCTAACAGTTGGATTCAACTACCAACTCGTGAGTGGGCTTGGGCTCAAAAAAATGGCGCTCTTGCCTCTGGTTGGTTTAACACACCAAATGGTAGAACTTGGTACTTTGATCCATCTGTTCCACAGCATCCAGCGCTTATTGGCAACGTCGAAATTGACGGCACATATTATCATTTCGATGAAAACTATGGAATCCTTAGAAATAGTTGGATTCACAATGATGATGGTTCATGGTCTTGGGTAGATTCTTATGGCTCATTCTATTCAGGTTGGAAACATTTCCCAAATGGTAAATGGTTTTACTTTGATCCAGAAGACTCAATTCATCGCATGAAAACTGGACTTTTCCAACTTCCTAGCGGTTCATATTACGTTGATGAAAATGCTGGTATGACTTCAAGTAATTGGGTGTCCCTACCAGACGGAAATTTGTCCTGGGCTCAATCTAGCGGCGCGCTTGTCTCTGGATGGTTTACTACTCCTGGCAATAAAACATGGTACTTTAATCCATCTTCAATTGACCATGCCGCATACGTTGGAGAGCATTCAATTGATGGAAAGAATTACTACTTTGATAAAAACTATGGTCTAGCAAAAAATGAATGGGTTACTCTTTCAAATGGTGTAAAACGTTGGGCAGGTCCAGACGGAGTACTGACTGGATTCATTTCTCCCGAAGGGGTCTTCTCTACAGATGACGGTTCACAGCCAACAGGAACGGTACATCTTCCAGGATTGACTGTAAACGTTGGCTCTGACCATAAAATTAAGACGGGATGGTTAAAAGAAAATAGTAAAGATTTTTACTATCTTTCTAATGGTGCACCAGCAGATGGATGGCTTAATATTCATGGAACCTGGTACTACTTTAACTTCAATGGAGAAAAACAAACTGGTTGGATTAATTCAAAGGGCAGTTGGTACTTCCTTGATTCTGACGGCAAGATGAAAACCGGATGGATTAAAGATAACGGCAAGGACTACTATCTCAGTAATAATGGTTCCATGCAAACTGGTTATGTATCCTGGGGTGGAAAACTGTATTGGTCAGCTGCTGATGGCGCTATGGAGGAGCAGCCTTGCTACTACCCTGATATGTACCGTTACGCTCAAAACTACTATAGCGCCACTAACTGGCTCATTCAGATTGATACTACTGGCAATCGCTTTGCTGTATACAGGGGTTCACACGGCAACTGGGTTGTTTGGTACGAATGGCAGTGCACTACAGGAGCACCAGGCATGTGGACCCCTCATGGTCAATTTACCGTAGGTAACAAGGGTCTCTACTTTGGCTCTGGCTTTAGATGCTGGTATTACACGACCATTTCTGGTGAGTATCTTATTCACTCCATTCTCTATAACTCCGACGGTTATACCGTCCGTGATGGTAGGCTTGGATACAACGGTTCCCACGGTTGCGTACGTCTTGCAACAGAAAATGCTAAGTGGGTTTATGACAACATTCCTTATGGAACCAAGATTGTCATTTGGTAATCCAACTAAACATGAAGCTCTATAACAATAAACCCCAACTCATATTGAGCTGGGGTTTATTTGTTAGCTTATAAAATGTGGTTACGCAAAATACTTTGCTTCAAAATCCTTAAATTGCTCTGGAGTAGCGTTTTGATCTACCGAGAAGGACTGTGCAACCGCTACTGCCTGCTGTCTTCTGAGACCAGCCTTATCCCCGTCTCCTAGTTGCTCATAAACGTGAGAGAGCCTATCGAGGGCATACACCACATACTCTGCAACTGAATCAGCTACGCCGGAGAGCAACATCATCGTTACAAGAGAGTCTGGCGAAAGCGCAAGAGCAGTCTCTGGGCTCAAATCAATGAGCTCTGCAACAGCTGCCTCTACCCCATCGAGTGACTCTTCAGTTTGAGTCTCTAAAGCATTTCCCAAACCTGCTGTGACCGTTGAAGTAAAGTCATCGATTACTTCCAAAATGTAATCTCGTTGAAGCATTTTGTTCCAATCTACTAGTTAGTAGGAACAGGAATACGTAAGTGATCAAATGCAGCATGCGTTGCCTGTCTACCTTGAGGTGTTCTAATAATAAGCCCTTGCTGCAAAAGATATGGCTCATAAACATCTTCAAGTGTAGACGGATCCTCTGAGACTGCACTTGCAATGGTTGTGAGACCAACCGGACGACCTCTGAACGTCTCACAAAGCGCACGTAAAACACGCACGTCCATTACATCTAGACCAAGCTCGTCAATCTCAAAGAATGAAAGCGCTTCTGAGGCTACCTGCCAGGTAATAGTACCTTCAGCTTTAACTTGTGCGTAATCTCGTACGCGTTTTAACAGACGGTTTGCCAAACGCGGTGTACCTCTTGATCGAGAAGCAATTTCAGCAGCTCCCTGCTCATCAACTTCTACATCAAGGATGTTTGCCGAGCGCATGACAATAGTCTGAAGCTCAGGAACAGTATAGTAGTCAAGGCGATAAGAAATACCAAAACGATCACGCAAAGGACCAGTCAAAAGTCCCGTTCTTGTTGTTGCAGCCACAAGGGTAAAGCGTGGAATATCAAGCCTGATTGACCTTGCCGCAGGACCTTTGCCAATAACAATATCTAAGAAGAAGTCTTCCATTGCTGGATACAAAATTTCTTCAACCTGGTGATTAAGTCTGTGAATCTCATCAACAAAGAGGATATCTCCCTCTTCAAGATTGGTGAGAATTGCTGCTAAATCTCCTGCTCGCTCAATTGCGGGGCCAGAGGTTGTATGAAGCTTTGAGCCCATTTCTCCTGCTAAAACACCTGCAAGTGTTGTTTTACCAAGGCCTGGAGGGCCAGAAAAAATAACGTGATCAAGCGGCTCATTACGACTTTTTGCAGCCTCAATAAGAACACGGAGATTTGATTTAACACGTTCCTGACCAAGATACTCATCAAGAGTTTTTGGTCGCAAGTTTCTATCTTGCTCCAGATCTTCTGCCTGAAGTCCACTAGAAACTACACGTTGAGAAGTGTGTCCTGGAAATGGAGCTGGAGTAGACGACGACTCAAATAAGTTATCTGCATCTGCTTCCCACATTAATTACCACTTCCCAAACGCCTTAGTGCATATCCAATAGCAGCTTCAATTGTAATAGCACCAGCCTCTTCATACCCCTCAAGAGCAAGCGTTGCTTCCTGAGAAGTAAAGCCCATTCCAAGAAGAGCCTCAATAGCCTCTGATTCTACAGAGGTTACAGCAGGTTTTGGAATAGCAGCAAAGTCTGCAGGAGACGTAAGACCAACAAGCTGCTTAAGCTCTGCATCTTTTGCGAACACATCAGAAAGTTCAATTACTAAGCGCTCTGCCTTCTTTTTACCAAGGCCAGAGACACTCTTAAGACGATTTCCGTCATTGGTAGCAACAATTACCGCAAGTTGCTGTGGTGTAAACGTAGAAAGCACAGAAAGAGCCAGTTTAGGACCTACTCCAGAAATTGCACGCAAGCGATCAAAGAGCGCACGCTCTTCTCGCGAAGCAAAACCAAAGAGTTCCATTGAATCTTCTCTGACCACCATACGAGTTAAAACGGTAACGCCTGCTTCACCCGCTTGTGGAAGCGCAGCAGCTGTTGAAGCTGATATACCCAGCTCATACCCAACGCCATTAACGTCGAGAACAGCAACTGAAGGAGTAACGGATACAAGTGTGCCCGTAAGCTGGACAATCATAGTTGTATTCTTCCCTTTCTAAGCGAGGTGGTTCTTACAAGATTAGCGTGACAAACTGCGGCAGCTAAAGCGTCAGCCGCGTGATCTGGATGAGGCTGATGGTCCAAGCACAATATGTTTTGAACCATATACATAACCTGCTGTTTATCAGCAGCTCCTGTACCAACAACAGCCTGCTTTATCTGCATTGGAGTATATTCTCCAACCGTAAGACCTGCTTTAGAACAAGCGACAATAGCAGCACCGCGAGCATGTGCAGTAGGAATAGCAGATTTAACGTTTTGTCCAAAGTAAATGCTCTCAATAGAAAGAGCTTCTGGTGAAAACTTATCTATAACCTCAACAATCTGGTTATAGATTCTTCCCAAGCGCATATCTATTGGTTCATCTGCGGTTGTAGTTATGCATCCATAGGCGCGTGCACGGCATTCAGAACCCCTAGTCTCTACAATTCCCCATCCAGTGTGAGCAAGACCAGGGTCTATTCCAAGAATTACCATTGCACCTCCTAATATAGAACGTTCGTTCTATATTATCACAGAGTATGAGCAAACGATGCAACTAATTTTCTGAGAAAGGGCCTCTCCACATTTTGGGGTCAACCATGCCAATTTGTGCATCAGATTCTTGTGCCAGCTCTTTTAAAAGCTCCAGCATATCCTTAAAGCCCTCCTGAGCCTCCGCTGGATCAACTGACAACTCAGGCAGATGCATAGAAGCTCCTTGAATTTCTCGCAAAGAATTTCGTAAGGACTCTACCAGATCAGATTCGGAAGCTTTTGTATCTCTAATTCTGTCTTGCCAGACTGATGCGTGTGGAATTTGAGCGTTTGTGAGGCTCTTTGAAGACATTTCTAGAACCTCAGTGGTGTTTCTGCGGTCTTTTTGGCGAGCGTGAAGCATAGAAATAATAGCTTTGACCTCGTCAACCTTTCCCATCTCTTCCACAATGGCAGAAATGCTTTTATTCCACTCAAGGTAGCTGGTAAGCACGTAATCAACAAACTCAATGCGTTCTTGAGGCGTTGACGCAGTATTCTCTAACCCATCAGTTACAACCTCAGAGATATTCTCGAGAACTGCATGATCAATAGCTGGCGAGAAGGTATTTCTTACCCTTGCAAGGTCAACAATATCTGCATGATACATATCTCCCAGAGGCCACAGAGAGTGAGCGCTAGAGATCTCTGTTCCTTTGAGCGCAAGGATGGTTTTATCGGCAGTCTCAAGCGTTAAGTAATTGTGCTGGTCAGCATATGCGTAGCCGTATGCACTCACCAACTTTGCATCGGTCAATGTCGAGAAAACCGTGCTATCCACAGCAACTTTATTAACCCGAAGTCTTGCGGTAAGCAACTCCGCAGCGCTTGTTGCTCGAGAATCTTTGTTTGGAAGCAACAGTACGTGGACGCGCATAGGACCTAAAGCGTCTGAAGCAAGCGCAACGGTAACAAGAGAATTGAGCGAGCCATCAACTGCAATAAACACGCCGTCAAAACCAGACTTTACCGTGTAGTCTCGCACTCCTGTAGCCAATACGCCCCAGGTAGTAAGCGCGCTGTTATAGATACCCGCAGTATCTTCTCTATCAAAGTTTTCAATAGTATCTTGGTCAACCTCGCAGACAACCATGTCTTCTGAGAAAGACGCTGCTTGTTTGACTAAATCTCCTGAAGGAGACAAGAAGAAGCTTGAACCACAAAACACCTGGTTACCATAGGCGCCAACAGCGTTTGCAGCGATAAGCCAGCTATCAAACTCCTCGACATCTCCCAGATAGCGGCTTTCTGCCACCGCCATGCCCATGGCGGACGACGAATCATCAACAGCAAAGCCAAAATACGGCAAGTAAATGACAGCATCTAACGAGTCGTCAACATCTTGCCACGCGTCAAGATCGTCGTAGGTAAAAGCGACGCCAAACGTAAGACCGCCTGCTTCAAATTTTGCGAGCTCAAAGGTATTCTCGCCAGATGTTTGTGCAGAGCTAGCAGAACGAGCAAGAGCGCTCATATGCGCTATCTGGGCAGTCAATTTCAGCGGGGTTACGGCTCCGTTTCTAACGAGAAGGGCCTCGCTAGCTGCACTTCCATCAAACTCTGTTACAACAGGAATAAGGGCCGCAATTGGAAGCTTTTCTGAAAGCAAATTGATAATCTCCGAGAGGTCTGCAAAAAGACCTTCTATATCAGCCTCTGGCACGCTTAGCAGCCCTGTAAGAGTTGGCGCAGGATAAATGACTAGCTCAGCACCTTGCTGTTGAGCTCTCTGAGCATATTCCAGCATGGTCTGAGCGGTAAACTCGAAGTCTCCGGCCTGAGTATTCATTTGTGCAACTGCTATGCGCATACCATTCCTATCATAAAGTGCTTAATTTGTTTTTACCCAAAAACAAACAGGTGTAGTAAGAAAAAACGGAGCTGCAGGTAGCAGCTCCGTTTGACCTTAATAAGCTAGTGCTTATTGTTGAGTCAATAGACTTAGAGAGAAGCCTTCCAAAGACCATGAAGGTTGCAATACTCATAAGCCTCTGCCTCAACACCCTCTTCAAGAGTGAAGGTAGCAACTGGCTCCTGGCCAGGTTTAAGTTGTGCAAACTGAGCGCCGTTCTCAGAAACAAGAGCAATGAACTCAATGTAGTGCTCTTCGAGCATTGGATGAGCAACCTCACCAACACGGACGGTAACGGTGTTGCCCTCACGAGTAACAAATGGAACGTGCTTCTCAGCTGCACCGTCAGTAACGCCAGCCTGGAGAAGCTCAAGGTCTGCTGCCTCTACGTTGCCTGCGACACCGTAAACAACAGCGCCTGTCTCCTTGTTGCGATAAAACTTTGCGTCGATCATTTTTTCTCCTCTCACGACATCCGAAGATGTCAGAATTTCTTAGCAAGTGCTACTTAAATAGTAACAGTTATTACTTAAGAGTAACCTGCAAATTTAGAATCGACAAAATCTAAACAATCTGTGCGTATCCGCTTTGACCAATAAAATCTTTAAGCTCGGTCAAAAGAACCATGCTACGTCCATCAATCCTGGTAGGAATTTCCATGCGCATAACATCGCCCATGTCTGTTTCTACCCTAATCTCAATACAGTCCATGCCGGGATAGCGCGAGAAGATCTGTCCAAGTGTCTCGATAGCCTGTCTTTGAAGTTGAGAAGCAGGCATATGAATAACGAGTGTCTTTGGTGTGTTGTTAGCACTGTTAAGCTCAATAGGATTAACCTCTTGAGCAATAACCTGGTCTCCTCTATCAGAGCGCTCAAGCTTTCCAAGAACAGAAATGAAGATGTCGCTCTGGCTCTCGCCAGTCTCTGGGTCAACATCTCCAGCAAGAAGTCTTGCAGCCTTCTTGTAGAGCTTAGGGAACATGACAATAGTGACGCTACCCTCCATGTCTTCAAGCGTAACAATTGCCATTGGATCGCCGTTTTTTGTAGTGCGCTTCATAACATTAGTAACCATGCCCGCAAAGCGAATAGGTTTACCTTCTGGAACTTTGAACTGCTGAGACATAGCACCGTTAGGAAGCTGAACCTCTACATTCTCTTCAATTTCTGCAAGGGCATAATCTCTGCTCTTAGCGAGGGCGTACTCGTATGGACGAAGTGGATGATCAGAGACATAAATGCCTAAGACCTCGTACTCTTTAGTAAGCTTGAAACGCCTATCCCACTCAACACCATCTGGCTCTGGGACACTATCACTAAAACCGGAACCCTCTACTTCTGCAAACATATCAAACATAGAGAACTGGCCAACAGCCTTATCTTTTTGACGCTTAGTAGCAGCATCGATGATGTTTTGTGGGTTGTTCTTATCCACAAAACTCATCATCTGCATACGGGTATAGCCTGTTGAATCAAAAGCTCCTGCCTTGATAAGAGCTTCAACAACGTTGCGCTTTGCCTGGCTTGCATCAACACGATCGACAAAATCGTGAATGTTGGCAAAAGGGCCGCCCTTTTGACGCTCAAGCATAATTGCTTCACCAACACCAGCACCTACGCCACGGATTCCTGCAAAGCCAAAACGAATACCCTCTTTAGTAGCCGTAAAGTCTTTACCAGACTCGTTAATATCTGGCGGAAGAATCTTGATGCCCTCATGACGGCAAGCACTTACGTAGTGGACAATCTTATCTGTCTTACCCATGTATGAGGTAAGAACTGCAGCCATAAACTCATGTGGATAATGCGCTTTAATCCATGCGGTCTGCATAACAAGAATTGCATAGCCAGCAGAGTGAGACTTGTTGAATGCATAAGATGCGAACTCAAGAACATCGTCCCAAATGCTTTCTGCAACCGAACGATCAAATCCATTACGAACTGCGCCGTTTTTCCAGTGAGCCTCCATGGTCTCATCAGTACCGTCATCCCAGTGCTGGACAACTTCCTGCATGAGTTTGATCTTCTTTTTTGCTACTGCTTTTCTGACCTTGTCAGACTCGCCTGCGGTAAAACCAGACATCTTCATAGAAATCTGCATAACCTGCTCTTGGTAGACCATGGTTCCGTAGGTTTCTTCCAAGATATCGTGAAGACGTGGATCGTAATCTTTGACTTCTTCTCTACCGTTCATACGGTTGATATAGCTGGTAACCATACCTGCGTTAAGAGGACCAGGACGATAAAGAGCGATAAGTGCGACGATGTGCTTATATTCTGTTGGTCTCATGCCCTTAATGGTTGCAGTCATACCTGCAGACTCAACCTGGAAAACACCAGCAGTTCTGCCTTCTCTAAGAAGTCTATAAATTTCTGGATCAGTAAACGGAATGTTGTCTACATCGATATCAATACCGTAGTTATCCTTCACGTTTTTGATTGCACGAGAAATAACCGTTAGGGTTCTCAGTCCCAAGAAGTCCATCTTAAGAAGGCCCATGTCTGCGACAGAGTGGCCCTCGTACTGCGTAATTTCTACGCCGCCCTTGGTATCTACCTTGGTGGGAACGTGGTCATTTACAGGCGTAGGAGCAATCAAGACCGCACAAGCATGCACACCCTCACCACGATGCAAGCCCTCAATAGACAGAGCTGCATCAATGATTCTTCTAGCATCAGGGTCATTCTCGTACGCATCTTCAAAATCAGCAGAATACTGATCAGCGCCTTTTTGGCCTTCTTGAGCCTTATGAAGAACAAACTTAAGGTGAGCGTTAGGATCTCCTGGAATCATCTTAGAGAGGCGCTGACCCATATAAACGGGGTAACCCAGAACGCGGCACGCGTCATTTATTGCCTGTTTTGCCTTGATGGTCGAGTACGTAATAACGTGAGAAACACGCTCAGATCCATAAATCTGACGGACGTGCTCAACAACCTCAAGACGACGCTCATCGTCGAAGTCCATATCAATATCTGGCATCTCTGAACGCTGTGGAGACAAGAACCTCTCAAACATGAGGCCATTCTCAAGAGGGTCAAACGAGGTAATATCCATAGCGTATGCAACAATAGCGCCTGCTGCAGAACCACGACCAGGGCCTACGCCAATACCATTCTCTTTTGCCCAGCGAACATACTCCTGAACAATTAAGAAGTAATCTGCAAAGCCCTTTTTGCAGATGATGTCATATTCATACTCAAAACGGTCTTTAACGTTAATCTCGTTGATGACAACGTTTTGCCAATCATCTCCATAACGTCTTGCAAGACCAAGCTCACACTCTTTTCTAAAGCGTTCCTCTGAGGTCTCTCCCTCTGCCAAGTCTGGGAACTTTGGCAGATACATGTGAGTCCAGTCCAGCTCATAGTTGCACTTATTTGCAACCTCAATGGTGTTCTCGATAGCTTCTGGACACCACGAGAAGATCTGGCGCATTTCTTGCTCACTCTTAAGGTAAAACTCGCTGCCTGTCATGCGTTTGCGGTTCTCATCATCAACGCGAGCGCCTGAACCAATGCAGGAAGCAATATCTTGAACGCTTGCATCCTCTTTAGTGAGATAGTGGTTATCGTTGGTAGCAACAACCTTAATACCAAGGTCATGGCCCATCTTAACAATGCGCTCAGCAAGGGTTCTATCGGTATAGCCGCCCCAGCGTGGATCAGA